>JBATTL010000328.1:0-11907 GCA_049670525.1 Thiohalocapsa sp.
GCTGATGCCCGTCGGTTGTCTCCGACGACAGGCCACGCAAGGCATCGAGTTCCGCACATAGCTCCCGATCATCGGCGGCAAAACGCTCATATTCGACCCGTACACTGGGCGACGGCGAGACATAGACGCGTCCGCGATAACCATCGACAATGAGCTCTCGGCCATCGATGCGGCCGACCGGACAGTCGGCGACACCCATGGCGGCCGGCACCCCCATGCCCCGAGCCAGGATCGCCATGTGCGAAGAACTGGAGCCGGCGCTGCTGACAATCCCGGCCAAGTGTTCCAACGGAACCTCGGCGATCTGCATCGCGGTGATCTCTTCACCAACCAAGATGGTGCGGGCCGGGTAGACGACCTCGGGTGAGCCCCGATTCTGCAGGCGCATAAGGACCTGGCGTCCCAGATCGCGCACATCCGAGCCACGCTCTCGCAGATAGTCGTCCCCCATCCGGCCAAACACCTCCGCGTGTTCCGCGATGGTCTCGCGCAACGCCCCCTGCACCCAGTTGCCGCCTCGGATACGAGCGATCGTGTCGTCGATCAGAGACTCGCTGGAGAGCATGAGACGCCAAGCCTCGAACAGTGCGCGATCCTCGTCGCGCAGTGCACTGCCGACGCGTGATGCCATCCCGGCAATGTCGCTTGCGACGTCCGCCAGCGCGAAGCGAAAAGCGGCGATATCCGCCTCGGCATCCAACGCCGGTTTGTCCGGCACCGCATCGAGATCAGCCGGCGGGTAGATCACGTGCGCGGTGCCGAAAGCAATACCAGGGGATGCGGGCAGCCCCGACAAGAACCGGTGCGACAGATCATCCTGCCACTGCATCTGCTTGATTTCGCCCGTATTGCGTGCCAGAGCGATAGCGGGCGCGAGCTGGGCTGCCAAGGTCATGGCAAAGGTCACCCTATCATCGGCGAAGTAGCGCGGTTCTCGTTGCCGCAGCACCAACACGCCAAGCACCTTGCGGTTTTGAATAATCGGCACGCCCAGGAAGGCATGGAAGCGGTCTTCGCCGGTATCGGTGACGTAGAGGTAGCGCGGATGGTTGTCCGCGTCGTCCAGATTGACGACGTCCGCGCGCTCCGCCACCCAGCCAATCAGGCCCCGATTCAGCGGCAACCGCACCCGACCGACCGCATCCGCACGCAGCCCGTCGGTGGCCTGAAGCACATGCTCGCGATTATCAGTATCGGTCAGATAGACGGAACAGACATCGGCTTCGACGGCCTGCTTGACCTCTCGTACGATGACATCGAGGGCTTGCTCCAGCGAGGCGGACTTGTTGACGGCTTGAACAATGCGGCGCAGCGGCTTGAGCATGGTGACAGCAGACTCAGGGGAACGCGGCAGCGAGTCCAGGTCAGGACGCACCGAGAAACGAGGGAGTAGCGAGCGAAGCCGGTTTAGCGACGATGGCGAATGTAACCCAGGGGGCGGCAGTCCGGTTGACCGTGCTCGGATGCCGGACCAACGGTCGGGAAATGCTCCGACGTCGCTGTTCCGTCCGGGTAGAGCAGAGGCGCCAACTCGTGGAGGGCCTGCTCATAGACGCGGCGCTTGAAGTAGACCACATCGCGCAACGGATACCAGTAGCGTACCCAGCGCCAAGCATCAAACTCGGGCTTCGCCGAGCGGTCAAGACAAAAATCGCCCTCTTTGCACTTGACCCTCAACATGTACCACACTTGCTTCTGACCAATGCAGATCGGGCCGCAATGGCGACGAATAAAGCGCTTCGGCAGCCGATAGCGCAGCCAGCCGCGAGTGGATCCAAGCACACTGACCTGCTGTGGGCGCAATCCGACCTCTTCCTCGAGCTCGCGATACATGGCCTCAAGCGGGGTTTCGTCGGAGTGGATACCGCCCTGAGGGAACTGCCAAGCGTTCTGCCCGATGCGTCGCCCCCAGAAGAGCCTGCGCTGGTCGTTGCAGAGAATGATGCCGACGTTTGGCCTGAAACCGTCCCGGTCGATCAACGTGACGTACCTCATTGAGCTTCCCAGCATTTTTCCACACTCTGCGCGCACGGGGCAAATCCCGAGGATATTTCAGCCTTTGCTGATGCTATGCACGCCCACTAAGCTGTCGCGATCATCTGTCAGATCGCGGAACCAAACCATGCCGCTGGCCATCTTCGACCTGGACAACACCCTGATCGGCGGCGATTCCGACCACCTATGGGGCAAACACCTGGTCGAGATTGGCATCGTCGACAACGACGCCTACGAATCCGCAAACGAGCGCTTTTATTCGGATTATCGCGCCGGATGCCTTGATATTGACGCCTTCCTGCGCTTCGCGCTGCGACCGCTCAGCGATAACCGCGTCGTGGATCTGTTGCGCTGGCGGGCCGATTTCATCGCCAAACAGATCGAGCCGATCATACTCGATGCGGCTCGTGCGCTGGTCGACCGCCATCGGGCGGCCGGCGACACACTGATGATCATCACCGCGACCAACACCTTCGTCACGGCACCGATCGCGGAACGGTTCGGAATCAAACACCTGATAGCGACCGAGCCCGAATTCGCGGATGGGCGCTACACCGGCGCTGTCGCTGGTATTCCGGCCTTCAGACAGGGTAAGGTGCGACGGCTTGAGCAATGGTTGCACGAACAGCGCGAATCCCTGACCGACAGCTATTTTTACAGCGACTCGGTCAACGATCTGCCCTTGCTCGAACGCGTTGATCATCCCGTTGCCGTCGATCCGGACCCGCGCCTCGAAGCCATCGCCCGTGAACGTCAGTGGCCGGTGCTTTCACTGCGAAATAGAGACATCTCCAACGCCTGAGGCCGACGCAACCGACTTCATTATTCCGTCATCGCTCGAACACGCCATTGACATAGCGCACCACTATCATGCCCCGCGGGCCTGTTGCCAGATAGCCGGAGCGAGATCATGGAAGCAAGCACATCAGCGCCACCCATCAAACGCGGGCGGAGATTCTTCGTTGAAGTGGCCGCGGGACCAGAGTCGATCCGTGAAGCGCAGGCGCTGCGGTATCGGGTTTTTGGCCAGGAACTCGGTGCGAAACTGAAACCAGGACAACCCGGACTCGACGTCGACGAGTTTGACAAGTACTGCCATCATCTCTTGGTTCGGGAGATTAAGACGGGTCAAGCTGTCGGCTGCACGCGGCTGCTGAAAGAGAGCGAGGCCCGCCGCTTGGGCCTTTGGTACGCGGACAGCGAATTTGACCTTAGGGCGCTCCGACAGCTGCCCGGCCGGCTGCTCGAGGTTGGGCGTACCTGCATCGCACCCGAATGCCGTCAGGGCTCCGCCATCGCCGTGCTTTGGGCCGGTATCGCCGGTTATATCCGGCTGCACGAGATCGATTTCCTTTTTGGCTGTGCGTCCATGCCTCTGGGCAAACACGACTATCAGGCCGCAGCGATCATGAATAGACTCCGGCGCCTGGCCATGGCCCAGGAAAATCTTAGGGTGACGCCTCTGACACCGCTGCTAAACTCCGACGCGCCGGGCGATGTGCTCGACGCGCCGCTGCCGGCGCTATTGAAGGCTTACGTCCGCCTCGGCGCCAAAGCCTGCGGCGAACCCTGCCGCGACCCTGACTTCGGCGTTGGAGACGTGCTGATGCTGCTGGACGTCAACCAACTCAACCCGGCCTACGCGCGTCACTTTCTGGAGCGCGTCCCCGAGTACTGAATCGAATGCCCGACATCGGCACGTTCTGGCGCGGACTGCGCGTCACCGAGCATGTCTTCACCGGAGCATTGCTGGCGCTCGCTGCGGGTCTGTCCCGCCGTGTCGGTCTCCAGTGTCGGTGGGTGCCCCCCACAGCATGCTGGTGGCACCAACGTCTCTGTCGCTGTCTGGCGCTTCGTATCGAGTCGATCGGCGAGCCCGCGCCCAACGCGCTGTTGATAGCGAATCATGTGTCCTGGCTTGATGTACCTGCCCTTGGCGCGCTCGGTCGACTCACATTCGTCTCAAAGGACGAGGTCCGCAACTGGCCGGTCGTTGGAGGCTTGGCGACGGCCGCCGGCACGCTGTTCATCAAGCGCGGCGCCAACCAGGCCTCAGACGTCATTCAGCAGATCGCCTGCCGCATCGAAGACGGCGGAGCCGTGCTGGTCTTTCCTGAAGGAACGACCAGCGACGGCCGCGCCTTGAGGCGGTTTCACCCACGCCTTTTCGCGGCAGCGCAGCGCGCGCGCGCGGGGCTCCAGCCCGTGGCGATCCGCTATGGCAGCAAGGCCGAGCCAGACCCCGTGGCGCCATTCATCGGCGAAGAATCCCTCGTGGCCCACCTGTTTCGGGTATTCCGCCATCCCGGCATCCGGGTGGAGATCGCGTTTCTGACCCCGATCGACCCGACGGGCTGCGATCGCCGGACAATGGCGGATGCAGCCCGCTCGGCAATCGGCGCGCACCTCCATATCGAGAACGGCCCCGCCGAGCTGGCGCAGGTGCCCCGTCCAGGCCGACGGCCTCGCACGACGCCAGCAGGCTGAAAACGCAATCATCGAGTCGCGACAGCATGCCCGCCGACAAACCTGATGGTCTGAAGATTGCCGTGGTCACGGAGACCTACCCTCCGGAGATCAACGGTGTCGCCCACACCATGCGGCAACTGGTGCATGGTCTGGCAGGTCATGGTCACGAGGTCACCGTGATTCGCCCGCGCCAACAGGCCGATCGCCGGCGTGGCGGGATACCGCCGGGACAGGTGCTGGTGCCTGGGTTGCCAATTCCGGGTTATCGCGGTCTTCGCTTCGGAATGCCTGTCTACTGGCGGTTGCGACATCTATGGAAGCGACGGCGTCCCGATGCGATATATGTGGCAACCCAGGGGCCATTGGGTCACGCGGCGCTCAACGCGGCACGAAGCGTCGACATCGCCGTCTTGACCGGGTTTCATACCCAGTTTCACCAGTACAGCAAGCACTACGGGCTCGGTTTGTTGACAGGCCCGATCGTGAACAGCTTGCGAAAATTTCACAATCGCTCAGACGGTACGCTGGTACCCACGTCGGCGCTGGAGCACGAGTTGGACGAGGACGGCTTTGACAACGTGCACGTCTTCAGTCGCGGCGTCGATACCGAGCTATTCTCTCCGGGACGGCGAAGCGTCGATTTGCGCGCCGCATTGGGCTGCGACGACGCTTCCGTCGTGGCCCTTTATGTCGGGCGGATTGCCGCGGAGAAGAACATCGGCCTTGCATTGCGAACCTTCGACGCGGTCACCTCGGCCAACGCCCGTGCGCGCTGCATCCTGGTCGGCGACGGTCCGGAGCTCGCCCGCCTGCGGCGGGCGCATCCCGGCTTCATATTCACCGGGGCCAAGGTCGGGGGTGACCTCGCGCAACATTATGCATCGTCGGACATGTTTATCTTCCCAAGCCTGACGGAGACCTTCGGCAATGTAGTGCCGGAGGCCATGGCCAGCGGATTGCCCGTGATCGCGTTCGACTACGCCGCCGCCCATGAGCACATCCACGCATGGCGCAATGGCGTCGTTGTGCCAGTCCATGACAGCAGCGCGTTCATCGACGCAACGGTTGCGGCCGCGTCGGACCGCGATAGACTGAAAAGTATGGGCGTCCAGGCACGTGCCACTGCCGAAACCCTGAGTTGGGATTCTGTCATCGGCAGCGTCGAACAGCGCCTGCGCGACGTCACACGGCATCATGCCAAGGCCCGAGGCCGACATGAAATCATGGCTGCGACTACTGAATGAGCTGGAGACGCCGGTCTGCCGACGCTGGAGCCAATCCAGCCGGCAACGCTGGTTCTTCCGACCATTCGCGCTGATCAGCCGTCTGGGAAATGGCGTCTTCTGGTACAGTCTAATGGCGGTACTGCCATTGGCGGACGGGCTCTATGGGCTTGAAACAGCGCTGCACATGCTGTTGACCAGCGGCATCGCGCTACTCCTCTATAAGAGCCTCAAGGGCATGACCCGGCGCGTACGTCCTTGCCACTACGACATGGATATAACCGCTGGAGCGCCACCGCTGGACCGCTACAGCTTCCCATCGGGGCATACTCTGCATGCGGTCAGCTTCAGCACCGTTGCGCTCTTTTATTATCCGCAGCTCTCCTGGCTGTTGGTTCCATTCACGCTGTTGGTAGCCGCGTCCCGTGTCGTACTGGGCCTGCACTATCCAAGTGACGTACTGGTGGCCTCCGTTGTCGGACTGGCGCTTGGTTACGCGAGTGTTCTGGTCGTCACATGATGGATGACCAACGCTGTCGTCTCGCCGCGCTCTCAAAACAAGGACATCGAGACCACGCCAACGTCTACAGCGGCGGCAATTTGAGCCAATTCTGGATCGCGCCAAGTACCATTTTGACCGCGATCGCCGTTAGCAAGATGCCCATAACGCGGCGCAGCACGTTCGCGCCGCCGGTCCCGATCAGCCGTATGATCGGATTCGCGGCCAACAGGGTCATGAGGAACAACGCGAGCACCGTGCCGAGTGCGGCGCTGGTGAGTACCTGATCCGAGAATCCGAAAAGGCGATTATCGGTCAACAAGACGGCGGTCAGCATCGCGCCCGGCCCGGCGATTGCCGGAACCGCGAGCGGATAGACGGCGAGCGCATGCAAATTGCCGCCGTCGGCACGAGCACCGGTTTGTCCAACCCCCGGTGGGTTTGCACCAATGGCCATCTCAATGCCGTAGAGGAGTAACAGCACACCGCCGGCGATCTGAAACGCCCGCAGCGGTATGCCCATCTGGATGAGCAGGAGTTCTCCCGCCACGATGAAGAACAGCAGAATGCCGAAGGCGTAAAGTACCCCGAGCAAGGCTGTCTTGCGCCGTTCGTTCGGGGCGAGATTCTCCGAAATTGCCAGAAAGATCGCCAGCATCCCGACCGGATCGAGGACCACGAACAGCGTGACGAAGTCGTAGATCAACTTCTCTGACATCGATTACCTGCTCCTGTGCAGAAAGACTTACCGCCAGCTTCGAGCTCACGAACGTTCTGGCAACCACGGCTTTCCCCCAACAAGACCTGTGCCACCAATATCGACGGTATCTTCGTCGGCGGAAACGGCCGCTCGCGGTGATCTGGCGGTTTATTGGGTCTAAGAAATAGCCTCAGCGCTTGCCGTGGCAGAGGACCCGGTTCCGGCCATCGCCCTTCGCCTGGTACAGCGCCGCATCTGAGGATTGGCTCACTCCGCTACTCGTACGAGCTGGAGTTCCCCGGCCTGCGTGCCTAGGTACTCAACAGATTCCCGTACCTGGTCTTCTACGTCGAATGTGACGACCACATCGATGTCTGGCGCGTCCTCCATGACAGCCGGCATATACCTCGATGGATGCAGGAACCAACAAAACAATCCTGAATCGGAGCCGTCACTGATGGCAGGCGAGTCCATGATCGGCGAATCATGCGAGTCTCATCGCTCGGCGGCAACGAGGTGCTTGGCTGGACCGATCACTGGGGAGCGGATCACGAGCCCGATCCGCTATTCCCCGTGATGTCATGACTCGCTTTGTGATCGATGTTCCTGACGATGCTTCCTGCTGCCCAATTCTGGAAGAACGGAACGGCTACAGCATCGACCCGCGCTCGTCCAACGCGTGCGCTCGGAGCCGCCGGGTCAGGAAGTCGAATGCCTCGTCGACCGAATCGGTCTTGTGGAATAGTGCGATGTCGGCGCCGTCGATCATGCCGTTTCGAATCAGGGCCTCGAAGTCGATGACCTCACTCCAGTACTTAGTCCCGAACAGAAGCACCGGCAGGTGCTTACGGATCTTGCGGGTCTGCAGCAGCGTCAGGATCTCGAACAGTTCGTCCAGAGTCCCGAAACCGCCCGGAAAGACCACCACGGCTTTGGCCGGGTAGGCAAACCAGAACTTGCGCATGAAGAAGTAGTGGAAGTGCAGGGCGAGTTCGCGGGTGATGTAAGGATTGTCGGCTTCCTCGGCCGGCAGCGAGATGGACAGCCCGACGTTCAGGCCCCGGGCCTCCGATGCGCCCCGGTTCGCGGCTTCCATAATTCCGGGTCCGCCCCCGGTGCAGACGACGAAGCGCCGCTCCGCGTCGTCCAGCGTCTTCGACCACTCGGTGATTCGGAAGGCGAGCTCCCGCGCCTGTTCGTAGTAGCGTGAAAGCGCCAGGCGATCACGGGCCCTTTGCACATCTCGATCGGCGCGCTCGGCGGCCAGGAGCTCGGTTTGGGCCTGGTCGGCCGGGATGATCCGCGCGCTACCCATGAAGACGACGGTGTCGTCGATCTTGAAGCGGTCAAACCGCGCCTGCGGCTCCAGATACTCGGACAGGATCCGCAGCGCCCGCGCACTGGCGCTCTTAAGGAAGGTCGGGTTGAGGTAGGCCTTCATGCGCCGCCGCGTCCGACCGTTCTCTGTTTCCAAGTCAGCGTTGCCTCGGATAGCTCAGCCGCCGATCTGCGACAGATCGCGCACCGCACCGTGCGCGGCCGACGTGGTCAGCGCGGCATAGGCACGCAGGGCCTCGGAGACCGGGCGTTGGCGTTCGACCGGCTTCCATACCTGCGCGCCCCGTGCCTCCATCGTCTGCCGGCGCTCGGCCAAGACAGCGTCGTCGAGCACCACCCGGATCGAGCGCCCTGGGATATCGATCTCGATGATGTCTCCCTCCTCCACCAGACCGATGGCGCCGCCCTCGGCGGCCTCTGGTGAGCAGTGACCGATAGACAGTCCGGAGGTGCCGCCGGAGAAGCGCCCGTCGGTGATCAGGGCGCAGGCCTTGCCCAGGCCCTTGGACTTCAGATAACTGGTCGGGTACAGCATCTCCTGCATGCCGGGGCCGCCCTTGGGGCCCTCGTAGCGGATCAGCACGACGTCGCCGGGTTTGATCTGATCGGTGAGGATGGCCGCGACTGTGGCCTCCTGGCTCTCGAAGATGCGGGCCGGCCCGACGAATCCGCGCAGCGTCGAGGTGGGCACACTGGTGGTGTATCGCAGCTGCTCGGCGTCGAACATGCTCATGTCGACGCCGGCCGTCTTGACGATGCAGCCGTCCACGGCAATGTTGCCGTACAGCACCGCCAGACCGCCATCCTTCGAGTAGGCGTGTTCGATGTCGCGGATGCAGCCCATGGCCCGGTCGAGATCAAGGTCCGGCCACTGGCTGTCCTGGCTGAAAGCGACCTGGGTCGGAATGCCGCCGGGGCCGGCCAAATAGCGTCCACGTGCCTCCGATGCCTCGCTTTGGATCACGTCCCAGGTCTCCAGCCCCGCGCCCATGCTGGGACTGTGCACGGTATGACAGTTGCGATGGATCAGCCCGCCGCGATCGAGTTCCGCGAGGATGCCGATGACGCCCCCGGCACGGTGTACGTCTTCCATGTGGAACTGCTGCGTCGCCGGCGCCACCTTGCACAGGTTCGGCACCTTGCGGCTCATGCGGTCGATGTCGGCCATGGTGAAATCGACCCCGGCCTCGTGCGCGGCGGCCAGCAGGTGCAGCACCGTATTGGTTGACCCACCCATAGCGATGTCCAGCGCGATCGCGTTCTCGAAGGCCTCGAAGGTGGCGATGTTGCGCGGCAAGACCGTTGCGTCGTCCTGCTCGTACCAGCGCTTGGCCAGATCCACCACCAGCCGCCCGGCCTCCAGGAACAGGTTCCGGCGTCCCGCATGGGTGGCCAATAAAGAACCATTGCCGGGCAGCGACAGACCCAGCGCCTCGGTCAGACAGTTCATCGAATTGGCGGTGAACATGCCAGAACAGGAACCGCAGGTCGGACAGGCCGAACGCTCGATGGCCGCGACATCTTCATCGGTCTCGTTGGGGTCCGCCGCCGAGACCATCGCATCGACCAGATCAAGCTTGACCTCGCCCTTGTTCGCCAGACTCACCTTACCAGCCTCCATCGGGCCACCGGAGACGAACACCGCCGGGATGTTCAGGCGCAGCGCGGCCATCAGCATGCCGGGGGTGATCTTGTCGCAGTTGGAGATACAGACCAGCGCGTCAGCACAGTGTGCGTTGACCATATACTCGACGCTGTCGGCGATCAGATCGCGGGACGGCAGCGAATACAGCATGCCGCCATGCCCCATTGCGATCCCGTCGTCCACCGCGATGGTGTTGAACTCCTTAGCCACACCGCCCGCCTGCTCAATCTCCCGCGCCACCAGCTGGCCCAGGTCCTTCAGATGGACATGACCTGGCACAAACTGGGTGAAGGAGTTGGCTACGGCAACGATGGGCTTGTCGAAGTCGCCGTCTTTCATGCCGGTGGCACGCCAGAGCGCACGCGCGCCGGCCATGTTGCGGCCATGAGTCGTGGTGCGGGAGCGGTACTGCGGCATCGGGTTCTCCGGGCGTCTGTTGCGGCTAGCCTTACATTATGGGTATTCGGTCTTCTCGAAGAAACCACCATGCACGGTCGAGGCATCGGCGTCGATTGCGACGTACAGCGGTTTTGTGTCTGCGGTTGCCCAAGGCGGACAGCAATTGAGATCGGCGTATTGAACGCCGACCGGCGGCCAGCTCATACGGTGGTTGACGCTGCGGTAACCCCTGGGCGCGTCGGCACCGATCGCGATCAGCGCTGGCCTCGACTTGCGAGAAAAAGGCGCAGTAGGCTAGGGTGGATGTCGTCGAGTTGGCGGCGCAATTCGATGCCGTCGTCGCCGCTGACAAGACCGTGGAGCAGGCCGTAGACGGTGCCGCGCTCATCATCGGGGGCCTGTTCCGGCGACACCGCGGCAGCCGTTGCGCTGTCGTGGAGTAGCAGCCAGGCTGGGAATTCCTCGATCTCGAGACAGTCATCCAGGTCATCGAAGGCGTTCAAGAGTTCGCGCAGGTGTGGGTCCGGCAACTTGGCCGATCCTAGTACGCGTTCTGCGTGATGTGGGTGCTCCCAGCATAGCCAGGCCCAGTCAAGGCGGGCCGTTGCAGGGTCCTGGCGGC
Organism: Thiohalocapsa sp.; assembly: GCA_049670525.1. Lineage (GTDB taxonomy): Bacteria > Pseudomonadota > Gammaproteobacteria > Chromatiales > Chromatiaceae > Thiohalocapsa. Next base: position 10,891 of record JBATTL010000328.1, read on the forward strand.
GCCAGGCGGCCTCGGCGTGCAGCGCGACCAGGTCCGGGTGCCTGCGCCAGTCAGTCTCGGTCTCGATCGCCATGCGAACCGCGTCCCAGCGTTCGGCGCGAAGCCATGCATGGCTGGCGTGCAGCCGAGGCGAAGCAGGGTCGTAATCTGCACCGGCCAGTTGTCGCGCGAGTCCTGCCCAGAGCGTGGTGAGGAAGTCCCTCGCCTGATAGCCGAGCAGTTCGCGGGCGGCGGGTTCGATGGCGTCGAGCTGTGCGAGCCGGTCCGCGGGATCGAACGCACCGGGCAGTTCATCGCCTGCGTCGGCACCGACATGTTCATCGGCAGTTTGCATCAGCCGCAAATAGCCTTGCAGGCTCGCATGATGCGGATCATGACGCATGAGCTCACCGATGCGATCACGTGCCTCGTCGATCCGGCGTCCGGCAAGTGCGTCGCGGATGCCGTTTTCCAGCAACAGCGCTGTAGAATCGTGGAACAGATCGAGTTGGCGGCGGTTAGCGGCGGGTGCGAAGACCGCAGCGCAGGCCTGCGTCAGCCTATGGTTCGCCCCCAGTCTCAGCGGCGCGTCGTTGTCACCCCAGCCGCGATGTTCCAGCGGACTTGGTTCCAAGCCTTGACCGCAGGCGTGGCCGGCGGCCTGCTCGAGCAATGCGGCGACCTCGGTCGGGTCGGCGAGCAAAGCGCCTTGCAGGTCCGCCCGATGACTGGTGCGCCAGGCCTCGTAGTCCTCGTAGGGCAGCAGGTCCAGGCTCAGCAGCAGCTCCAGCGGGTCGAGCCGGCCCTGTTGCAGCACCAGGTGGTCGACCCTAGCGGTGACAGTCTTCCGGTCCGGGAACTTCGTCATTGCTTGGATTCGTCATTCTCAGGGATCAAGCGGCGCAAAGAGCAGGTCCAGGTCATCCTGGCTCAGAGCACCCGCGGAGGCGCCGCTGACAAACGGTGCAGAGAATGACGTACCACTCGCACGGTAGTAGCGTGCCTGCGGTCCCACGAATGCCTCGCCCGCTTTGTACC
>JBATTL010000329.1:0-2174 GCA_049670525.1 Thiohalocapsa sp.
CGGTTGATCACATCATAACAAGGCCGTACTCTGCTGGACTAGAGTTCGGAACAAGCGACTGCGATCAGCCGGCCCAGGTGCAATCGGTCCAGGTTGCGATCCGCCGAATCGGAGCGTCTCGCTCTGCTTTCCGAGGTCGCGCCGCTGGGCCTGAGTCAAAATAGGCTTCTGAGGTCGAGCGCTAGGCCAGGCAATGCGGCGATCTAGACTTGGATAACAGGCTACTGTGCGCGACCTCGATCAGAAGCAGGGTGTCGTCGGGCCCAGGGTGGCCCTGGACGTATTAGTCGTCCCAGAAACGCAGCAAGGCCAAGCCCGGTTGTGGAACGGACAGGTCGCCCAAAACGATGGGTTCTAGGCTGAGACAATTGCCTGACTGCGCACCTTCCAGGTCAGCAATCCGGCTAGCCGGTTGGTCTTGCTAATCCGAATCGACCAGGAGGCGCCCGATGCCGCTGCCCATTGAAGACTATGCCCTGATAGGCAACACCCGCGGCGCCGCATTGGTGGGCCGCGATGGATCCATCGACTGGCTCTGTCTGCCGCGGTTCGATTCGCCCGCTTGCTTCTGCGCGCTGCTGGGCAGCCCGGAGAACGGCCGTTGGCTCATCGCGCCGCGTCAGGAGGTCCGACGCTGCACACGTCGTTATCGCGAAGGGACTCTGGTGCTTGAAACAGAGATCGTCACCGACTCCGGGCGCGTACGAGTGACCGACTGCATGCCGCAATGGGACGGTCGCCACGATGTCGTGCGGGTGGTCCAGGGCCTGGACGGTCGGGTGCCCATGCGCATGGAGCTGATCCTGCGCTTCGACTACGGCGCCGTGGTGCCCGGGGTGCGCGCCATCGATGGCGGCATCGTCGCCACCGCGGGACCCGACTCGCTGCAACTTCGCACCCAGGAGGCGCTCAAGGGCGAGGACTATCGCACCCTGTGCGAGTTCGACCTGGCTGCCGGCCAGATCAGCTCCTTCGTGGTGACCCACTTTCCGTCGGAGCAGACCGCGCCATTACCCATCGACCCGCTGGCCGCCTGCGACCTGACCACCGGTTGGTGGCGCGCCTGGAGCCGGCATTCCACCTACCGGGGCGCCTATGCGGACGCCGTCGAGCGCTCGCTGCTGACGCTGAAGGCGCTGACCTACGCCCCCACCGGCGGCATCATTGCCGCACCCACGCTGGGCCTGCCGGAGAGCTGGTCCGGCGGGCGCAATTTCGACATTCGCTATTGTTGGCTGCGGGACGCGACCTTCACGCTGTACGCCTTTCTCGTCTCGGGATACACGGAGGAGGCTTGCGCATGGCGCGAATGGCTGCTGCGGGTTGGGGCTGGGCGGCCACAGGACCTGCAGATCCTCTATGGCCTTGCCGGTGAGCGGCGGCTCAACGAAAGCGAACTGGACTGGCTCGGCGGCTATAAGGACATCGGGCCCGTGCTCATCGGCAATGCCGCCCATTCCCAACATCAGCTCGATGTCTACGGCGAGATCTTCGACGCCCTGCACCTGGCGCGCCGGGCCGGTATCGAGCCGCACGAGCCGGTCTGGGCACTCCAGCGGACGTTGCTGGAGTATCTAGAGACCGCCTGGGAAGAGCCGGACGACGGCATCTGGGAGGTCCGCGGCCCGCGCCGGCACTTCACCCATTCCAAGGTCATGGCCTGGGTCGCCTTCGACCGTGCCGTCAAGACCGTCGAGCGCTTCGGCGGCTCGGGACCGACCGAGCGCTGGGCCGGCATCCGCGACCACATCCACGATGAGGTGTGCAGCCGCGGCGTCGACCCGGAGCGAAACGTCTTCGTTCAGGAGTTCGGCGGCAAGGCCCTGGACGCGAGCCTGCTGATGCTGCCCCTGGTGGGCTTCCTGCCGCCAAACGACCCGCGGGTGATCGCAACGATGGAGGCGGTGGAGCGCGAGCTCACCTGGGACGGCTTCGTCATGCGCTACCAAAGGGGCTCGGATGTGGACGGCATCGGCATCGAAGAGGGGGCCTTTCTGCCTTGCTCCTTCTGGCTGGTCGACAACCTCGCACTGGCCGGCCGCCGCGACGATGCCCGCCTTCTGTTCGAACGCCTGCTCGACCTGCGCAACGACGTAGGCCTCTTGTCCGAGGAGTACGACCCCGAGAAGCAGCGCTTGATGGGCAATTTCCCGCTGGCCTTCACCCATGTGGCC
>JBATTL010000330.1:0-2614 GCA_049670525.1 Thiohalocapsa sp.
TCTTTGGAGTGCGTGATGCCAAGCTGCCCCGAAACCGCGTGGCAACAAGCCCGATTTCAGCGGGACGGGCCTATGCCGGTGACGAACAAGACATCGATGCGGGCAAATCAGACTCGTTCTCTGGGGAGTGGCCGTGGCAGGGGCTGCTGCCAAAGGCTGCGAGTCGACAGCGCCATTGGATTCGTAACCTCGGCAGGTGCAACCAAATGACGAGATTCACTGTCCTCGCGGCAATTGCCGGCATCGTTGCGACGGTCGAGCTCATAGGTGGATGCGCCACCGCGGAGACTGACATGGAAAACGCTGAGAAAGCGGGCGTGGATCCCGTCGACGTCGCGTTCGCGCCACTGGACGACACAGTCGACGAGATCAACGAGAAGCTCAACGCTCCATCGGATGGAGGCACTGACGACGTTGCGAAGTAGATCTTGGATGCAATGGACACGCTGACACATCGCGTCTCCATTGCGGGCCATGGATGGCCCGTCTTTTTCAGGCGCCCAAGCGACTGCAAGTAAGGAAAGCGGAAATCGCCCGGTCGTTCAGTCCGGTCCCATCATCGGTGGGATCCAGCTCGACCAGCGCCTGTCCCTGCTCGACCAGATCGCCCGCCCCCACCTCGACCGTCTGCGCGGCTCCGGGGATACGAAACGCCAGCTCGGCCTTGCTCGCGGAGTCGATCTACCCTGGATACCTACGCAGGTCGCCGATCGCCGGATGGCCAACGAACGGACTCATGCTGGGCCACGCCCCATCGATCACGACCGGATTTTCCGACGTACCGCATCCGTCAGGCGCCGCGCGGGGCCTGCTCCAGAGATCGTAGCGCCTTTCACCCCTGAGGTGAACCGGCGGAACCCGAAAAACCAATCTGAGAACAATAGGTTGCCCATCGCGCGCAGCGGTCAACCGCTGTTTCTAGGATCAAGAGCGCGGGTGCACATCCAGGTCGATTGAGTACGCATCCACTGCACTCGGAGCGCCTACCCTGATTTGACGCGGTTCTCAATTCTCGCTCGTGCCCACAGTCGCACCATCCCTTTTGCCAACTGAAGCAAAGTCCCGTACCGCCTGCAAGTTCATGCTTTCGCCACCTGACGCACGCAACACCGGTCCAACAACGGCCCGGGTGAGAGACCGACATGAACATCCGTACGGCGACATTGGCATCTATCCTCACAACGCTGCTGTTCGCCGCCGCAGCCGCGTCCGTACCGGCGCAAAGCATCGGCCGCGGAGCCAGCTTCGGCCCGAACAGCTCTGGCCCCAACGCCAATCTCAAAACACCCAATCTCAAAACACCCAATCTCAAGACACCCAATCTCAAGACACCCAATCTCAAGACAGGGGGCCGCCACGCGGCGTTGGCCGCCAAGGCAAAGGCACAAGGCGTCGTGCCCGTTATTGTCCGCCTTGCCGTCGATGAAGAGATTCCTGCGGCCGCCCTGAAGAGCAAACACCGCCCCGGACTCGACCGCACCTCCAAGGCCTTGGAACGCCGCCAGCGCAGCATTGCCCGCGCCCAGCGGCGCATTGCCGATCGGCTCAACCTGGTCCCCGGCGAGATGAAGCGCTTCAGGTCCATCCCGTTTGCCGCCATGGCCGCCGACCAGCAACTGCTCGACCAGCTTCAGGCAGCGCCCGAGGTACTCGACATTCAGGAAGACAGCATTAACCTGCCCGACCTCATCTCCAGCGTCCCCCATATCGGCGCCGACACGGCCCGCAACCTGGGCTGGAATGGTCTCGGCCAGGCGGTCGCTGTCCTCGACACCGGTGTCGATACCGACCACCCTATGCTCGCCGCCAACGTCATCGCCGATGCCGCCGCCTGCTTCTCCGGCACGTCCGTCTTCTGGGCCACGTCGCTCTGCAGCGGCGCAGTGCCCGAATGTACCGACGCCCAGGGCGATGACATCGACAACTCCGCCTGCGGCATCGGCGCCGCCGAGCCCTGCGGCAGCGGCTGTAACCATGGTACCCACGTCGCGGGTATCGCCGCCGGCAACGGCAGCCGGATCGGCGTCGCTCCTCAGGCCGGCATCATCCCCGTGCAGGTCTTTGTCAAGTACGACTACGACGACGACGGCGACCAGGATGTCGTCGCCTACGACTCCGACATCATTGCGGGCTTGGAGCATGTCCTCGCGCTCAGCGCCGACCACGACATCGCCGCCGTCAATCTGAGCCTCGGCGGCAGCGTGCAGAGTTCCACCGCGGCCTGCGACAGCGCCGACGCCGCCATCAAGGCTGTCATCGACGACCTACGCGCGGTCGGCATCGCCACCGTCATCGCTGCCGGCAACAACTACTCCTCAAACGGCATCTCCGCGCCCGGCTGCGTTTCCACCGCCGTCAGCGTCGGCTCAACCACCGACGCCGATGTCATCTCCAACTTCTCCAACGAGTCCGCCGCGCTAACCCTGCACGCCCCCGGCAGCAGTATCACCTCATCGGTTCCCGGCACCGGCACGGCCACCTGGAACGGTACCTCCATGGCCACCCCGCACGTCGCGGGTTCCATGGCCTTGCTGAAGCAGAAAGCCGCGGACCTGGACGTAGCGGTCAGCATCGACAACCTGGTCTCCGCTCTGCAGCAGACCGGCGCCAGCAT
>JBATTL010000331.1:0-2272 GCA_049670525.1 Thiohalocapsa sp.
CGGCGAAGCCAACGACCTCCTTGATGCTCTCGGCCAGCGCGCGGATGCTGATGTCTTCCCCTACGCCGATGTTGACGTGGGATAGCATAGGCTGTGTCTGTGATTGGAAGACCTCAGGAGCGAGGCCCATCACATGGACACAAGCCTGCGCCATGTCGTCGACATGCAGGAATTCGCGGCGCGGCGCTCCAGTGCCCCAGACGTCGACGGTGCGCGCCCGAGCCTGCTTGGCCTCATGGAATTTGCGGATCAGCGCCGGGATGACATGGCTCTGCGCCAAATCGAAGTTGTCGCCAGGTCCGTAGAGATTGGTCGGCATGACGCTGCGGAAGTCCGTGCCGTACTGGCGGTTATGGGACTCGCAGAGCTTAATCCCGGCGATCTTGGCGATTGCATAGGGCTCATTGGTCGGCTCCAACGGCCCGGTGAGCAATGCATCCTCGCGCATGGGTTGCTCGGCAAGACGCGGATAGATGCAGGAGCTGCCGAGCAGGAGCAGGCGTTTAACGCCGAATCGATGGGCGGCATGGATGACATTGGCCTCGATCATCAGGTTCTGGTAGATGAATTCGGCCGGACAGGTATCGTTTGCCCAGATCCCGCCGACCTTGGCGGCCGCCAGATAAACGAACGCCGGACGCTCTGCTGAGAAGAAGTCGTTCACCGCAGACTGATCGACGAGATCCAACTCGTGATGTGTCCGGCAAATCAGGTCCGCCTGACCCATCCCCTCGAGCTGGCGGCAAATGGCGGCGCCGACCATACCACGATGCCCGGCGACAAAGATGCGCGCGCTTGATTCCGACATGACATGCATTGCACTTACCGCTTGGGGTCTCACTCAGAAAGTCGCCTTCGCCGGCCTGAGGCCAGGCCGGCCCGTCACTTGATGCTTGCGGTTGGTCTAGCTCTCCCAGGCCGCCCGGCTCGCCAGAAAATTGTGGAGGATGCGGATGCGCCCTTTCTGCCTGTCGAGATGGCACAAAAATCTCCGCGAACGTGCAGACCAAAACCTCTCCAGTGCAGTGATAAAACTCGATGCCGCAATAGTATCGAGAGCTGACAAGCGAACCCTTTCCGACTTGTCGCGCTTGCGCTCGTGTTACGCGGCTCGAGTCGATCCCTAGGAGGCTGTCCGACTTAGGTTCTCGACGCGCTTCTACGCGACATGTGGCAGTTTCGTCGGACTCTCTAGAGATCGGCTAATTTTGCGTAGCGAGCCGATTTTGAGCAATTATTGGCCGATTTCCGCGTGTTTCCGGACCCGACGCGCTAAGTCGGAAAGCCTAGTAGCCGCTCGGTCGCGCAGGGGGGCTAGAACGGGTTTGCCATGCCTACCCCTGGGTAAAGGGAGTAGGGGCATGATCAGCCGTTTGCGGGCAGCCAATCGTCATCCAGCAGTGGGTCTAGCGTATACGGCAATGCCTTGGGGAAATGCTCCAACGGCAGGCCAGTCTCCTTGCTCGCCAGCTTGGCACCATCGCCAAAAGCGGTAGTGGCCGCTTCGGCCAGAAAGGGTTTGAGGCTGGGGGCGTCTTGCAAGAGATCGCGGATGCGCAGGCGTTGCTCCAGGATGGAGCCACGCCAGGAGCTGGACCGATGCGTGGGCTGGTACTGCCATTTAAGCAGATGCCCCAGCAGGATCTTCAACCGACTGACCAGTTCCTGGTGATCGCGACGGCCCATGGTTTCCAACTCCTCGACCAGATGCTCGATGTCCAGTTCCTGGAATCGATGCTGCCTGAGCAGCTCCGCGGTCTGTTGTGTCCAGGCGTGGATGTCGTGTTCGTAAAGGTCGGTGATCGTCATGCAACGAACCTCATGGTGCCGGCGGCTTGCATCGCTCCTATGACCCGCTACGCGCCTTGCCCATCGCCCAGTTCCTCGCCTGTCCGCGTTAGGCGCTGACGATGCTCGGATTTTGCCAGCAAGGCCTGGATGGTGCGACTGAGTTGCTCAGTCGTTACGATATCTTTGTGGCCAAGATAGACGATCTGGTTTTCCGCGGCTAGTCCCTTGCAGGCCGGGCGCTGATTATCAGCGATGCCGACGACGAGGCTGGGCAGACCCACAACTAAGTGGGTGTCTTTTTCTTCGTGGCAAAGCAAGACCCCGCGGCTTGGCTGGGAGGTTACGATGCGAGAACTGACCGTATGCCGTAACAGGCTGATTAATTTGCGGGTTTAAGTCCCGCCGAAGGAGTTGCTCGTACACCTTTGTAGTGTTGCGGAGCGGCGTTCGGGTAACCGGGGGTCGTGAGTTCCGTGGACGC
>JBATTL010000332.1:0-9485 GCA_049670525.1 Thiohalocapsa sp.
CCCATAGGTCACGCCGACCGTCGTCGTCGAAGTCCACCGCGTAGGCGCGATAACTGGACGGAATGAATTGCGGCTTGCCGACCGCACCCGCGTAGGACCCCTTAACGGTCCGCGGATCCACGCTTTCGTCACGGCTAAGCAGTAGGAATTCCTCCAACTCACCACGAAAGAAATCCGCCCGACGGGGGAAAGAAAAACCCAGCGTGCTCAGCGCATCGATGACGCGATGGTCGCCGAGAGTACGGCCATAGTTCGTTTCCACACCGAGGATGGCGACCACGATCTGAGGTGGAACGCCGAAAGCGGACTCGGCGCGCTCAAGCAGCGCCGCGTTGTCCCGCCAGAACTCGAGGCCGCCTTTGATCCGTTCGGGGGTAACGAAGATTGGTCGATAGTCGCGCCATGGCTTTGCTTCATAAGGACGATTCATCGCATCGATGATGCGTTGCTGATAGCGCGCGTCAGCCATCAGCGCGGAGAGGTCGCCCTCGGTAAACCCGTGCTTGCGCGCCATCTCAGCGATAAAAACTCGACTACCGGACGCGTAGGACGCAGGCGGCGCAAGGACATCCGCAGAGACCAGGCTCTGGGTCAGCATGACGACAGAAATGGCGAGCGAAGGGAAACGTAACAGCTGCATGGAGTCACCGATCTCAGCGTTGGGTATGGGTGTATCGGCGGCGGATCACTGCAGAATGGCGCCCCGCCATGTCTAACACAGCACATCCAGTATATTCGGGAACCGATTAAACCTGAAGCAATTTTCTATGAGTATGTATCGACATGATCATACCGAATCCGGCCATGATGGTAACCAGCGACGTACCGCCATAACTGACCAGTGGAAGCGGCACCCCCACCACCGGCAATAACCCAACGACCATCCCCGTATTCACGAACAGGTAGACGAAGAACACCATGGTCAGCGAGCCGGCGAGCAGCCGGCCAAAGCTGTCACGCGCCTGAGACGCGATATAGAGACCGCGCAGGATGATGAACAGGTACAACGCCAGCAGCGATAGAACGCCCATGAGGCCAAATTCCTCGCCGATGACGGCGAAGATGAAGTCGGTGGAACGTTCCGGCAGGAACTCCAGATGTGATTGCGTGCCATTCAGCCAGCCCTTGCCGTAAGTGCCGCCGGAACCGATGGCGATCTGCGACTGAATGGTGTGATAGCCGGCACCCAGCGGATCCAAGCTCGGGTCGAGAAAGGTTAACACCCGCTGCCGCTGGTAAGAGCGCATCAATGTCCAGAGCAGCGGCGCCCCCGCCCCGGCCAGCAAAGCCAGCGCGGCGATCAGGCGCCAGCTCATACCGGCCAGGAACAGGACCATCACGCCGGCGCTAGCCACCAACAGAGCCGTGCCCAGGTCAGGTTGCTTGGCGATCAACAGCACGGGCAAGGCAACCATTGCCGCCGCCGCCAGCACGCGCAATGCGCCAGGGGGTAGCGGCCGCAGTGACAGGAACCAGGCAAGTGCCATAGGGACGGCAAGCTTCAGTATCTCCGAGGGCTGAAAGCGCAAGACACCGAGGTCGAGCCAGCGCTGCGCTCCCTTACCCACGTCGCCGAAGACCAACACCGCCAACAACAGCAGAATGCCCAGCGCGAACAGTGGCAACGACCAACGACGCAGCAGCGCCGGCGGCAACTGAGCCATCAGAACCATTACAACGAAGGCGAGCCCGAGCCGTATCATCTGACGTTCAAGTTGACCAGACGACGCATCCGTAGCGCTGAACAGCACGGTCATGCCGAAACCGCAGAGCACCAACAGGCCCATCAGCAGCGGCAGATCCAGGTGCAGCCGCATCAGTCGACCGGCGGAGTCGGTTTGCGGGGTTCGGCTTAGATCGGTGCCGAGCATCTGTATTCTTGATCCCGCGTCGAAGACCAGCTCAGATGCCGCTCGTTCTCGCCAAGAGGCAAAGGCTGCGAGGCCAGACAACTCAGACACAGGCAAGCCTCGCTGAGGCCCTTCGCGTCGCCGTCGCCGGCTTTGGCAATAACTGAGGGCTTGATCACCGTCTACGCCGGCGTCGCGCGATGCACCAGCGATCCCGGATCATTGAGTCCCAAAGACCGCCCTGTCTCGCGCAATCCCACGCACCGCGGGGGCCATCGAAGCCTGCACGGGCTCGTCCAGGAGATAGCTGTCCATTACCGCACGGGCTACGGGGGCGGCTACCGAGCCACCATGGCCGCCATTCTCGAGAATCACTGCCACTGCGATACGCGGTTCTTCCACCGGCGCGAAGGCGACGAACAACGCATGGTCACGCATGCGTTCAGCGACCTCGGCCTCGTTGTAGTACTCGTTCTGTCCGACAGTGAACACCTGCGCGGTGCCAGTCTTACCGGCGATGCGATAGTGCTTGCTCTTGATACCCCGCGCGGTGCCGCGGCGCCCCTCAACCACCTCCGCCATGGCGTCGACGACATCCTGCCACTGGCGCGGATCTGCCACCGGCACCTGATGCTGCTCGGGCTCCGTGGGCTCCAGCGGCTTGCCGACGCCGGCTCCTGTGGCCTTCACCATGCGTGGCACGATGTAGCGACCGCGATTGGCCATCGCCGCCGTAGCCGCCGCCAGCTGTAGCGGGGTCGCCAGAAAAGAACCCTGCCCGATACCGACGATCAGCGTCTCGCCCGGATACCAGATTTGCTTGCGAGCACGCTGCTTCCAAGCCGGCGACGGCAAGAGACCGCCGAGTTCGCCGGCGATATCCACGCCGCTGCGAGCGCCGAAACCGAACTCCCCCAGAAATCCGTTCAGACGGTCGATGCCCATGTCATTTGCGAGTCGGTAAAAATAGACGTCACAGGATTGCGCGATGGCGTTTTCCAGGGCCAGAGTCCCGTGGCCGCCGCGGCGCCAGCATCGGTATCGATGACTATGCCCCGGCAACTGGAAGTAGCCACCGCAGAATTTGCCGTCGAAGGCGCTGACCTCACTCAGCGCGAGCCCGCCTAGGGCGACGAAGGGCTTGATGGTCGAGCCCGGCGGGTACTGACCTCGCACCGCGCGATTAAACAGCGGTTTGTCGATGTCGTCACGCAGCGCCGCATACTCGGCGTGGCCGATGCCACCCACAAAGGGATTGGGATCATAGGTCGGGGTGCTCGCCAAAGCCAACACGCCGCCGGTGCGGGGATCGATCGCGACCAATGCGCCGCGGTGGGCGCCCAGCGCGGCGATGGCGTCCCGTTGCAGATCGGAATCCAGAAACAGGTGAAGGTCGCGTCCCGGCACCGGTGGCTTCTCCTCTCGACGCTCCAGCACTTTGCCACGAGCGTTGACCACCGCTTGCTCATGGCCGACATGGCCGTGTAGCCATTCCTCGTGCGCCTTCTCGACGCCAAGCTTGCCGATGTGACTGGTGCCAGAATAATCCGACACATCGATACGCTCCATCTCCTGCTCGTTGATACGACCCACATAGCCAAGTACGTGGGCGGTGGCCGCGCCCGCCGGATAATAGCGAAGGAGCTTCGCGCGAATATCGACACCTGGGAAACGATGGCCGTTCACCGCCAAGCGGGCGCGCTCCTCCTCGTCCAAATCCAGCCGAATCGGGACTCCTTCGAAGCGCCGGCGTTTTGCCAACAGGCGTGCAAAGCGGGCGCGGTCACGTTCAGTGATACTGACGATCTCCGCAAGTGCGTCGGTGGTCGCATTCAGATCCTCGACGTTCTCCGGGGTGATCTCCAACGCATAGGTCGGCAGATTATCCGCGAGCAGCACGCCGTCGGTGTCGTAGATGAGACCCCTGCTTGGCGGCAGCGGCTGGATCTTGATGCGATTGTCTTCGGACAGGGTGGAGAAATGGTCATGCTCGACCACCTGCAACTCGAACAGCCGCGCGACCAATAGCGCTAAACAGGCCAGCACAAGCAGCGCCGCCAAAAATGACCGGCGCATGAACAACGTGCGCTCTCCACGATAGTCCTTGAAGTTGGCATCCATCATTGTCCAACGATCCCGAACCGTTCACGAACTCCGCGCATCAACAGAAACAACCAAGGCCACAGGAGCATGCCGACAAAGGTGGGCACCCAATAAATCAGGGACGGCGTCGGTTGCCCGGTCGCACCCAGTATCCACAATGACAGCAGTCGCTCCACCAACAGCAGCAGCCAGACCGACAGCGCCTGTTGCCAGGGCGGAAAAGGCAGGATGCGCCGGTGCAACTCGATCGCCAGAAAGCAGACCACCGACAGGCTTAACGCATGCTGTCCGAGTACCGACCCGGAGATCACATCGAGTACGATGCCGGTGCCAAATCCCCAGAACACGCCGACACGGCGCGGCACGCTCAACGCCCAGAAGACCAAGACCAGCGCGATCCATTGCGGACGATAGTCCTGGGCCCAGCCGGGCATGGGCACGATTGTCAGGAATAGCCCGACGATCAACGATCCGACAATAGGCCCGATGCCACCGCGGTTGGCCTCATCGCTCATCGACTAGCGTCATCGGTGACGGCGGCTTGGCCGTCGGCGGCGCCGACGCGCGGCGTTTCGCCGGAACGGGTGTGGGCATTCGTATCGCCACTCACCAACCCCAGATCGATTCCGCCCAAAGACCTACCTGGGGTCCAAACCAGCAACACTTCATGGCTGCGATCGAGCCGTGCGGTGGGCTCGGCAAGTACGCTGGCGAAGTGACTGCCGGGATCCTCGCGGACGTCGGTAATGCGCGCCACGGGATAGCCGGGTGGAAAAACACCACCGAGACCGGAGGTGACCAGCAGATCTCCGACCCGCACGTCGGCGTTCTTTGGCAAATGCAAGAGATCGAGCTGATTAATCAGGCCACTCCCGCTGGCGACGGTTCGCAGACCGTTTCGATTAATCTGCACGGGTAGCGAATGGGCGGCATCAGTAATCAGCAGCACCATGGCCGTCAATGGGCTGGTACGCACGACCTGCCCCATCACCGCATCGGCGTCAAGCACAGGCTGGCCGACGAAGATGCCAGACGATGAGCCCTTGTCCACCAGCACCTGTTGCCGGTAGGGATCCAGGTCCACCTCCAACAACTTGGCGACCAGGACCCGATCCCTGAGTTTGAACGACGAACCGAGGAGATCACGCAGACGCCGATTCTCGGCCTGCATGGCCGCAAAGGTTTGCATGCGGCCCTTGAGCTCCAGGCTCTCCCGCTGGAGCTGCGTGTTTCGCTCACGCAGTTCCGCTTCGGTTGCAAGCCGGCCATCCACCGATCGGCTCAGGCGTGCGGGGAGCGCCGCAGCGTATTGAATTGGGTAAAGCGCCACCGCCAGGGTGGAACGCAGGAACTCGAGGTGTCGGTACCGGCTGTCCGAGATCAGCAGCACGAGCGATAATGCGACCGCAATGGCCAGTCGCACGGCGGGTGCGGGTCCGGTGACGAACAGCGGCTTTATGGCTCCCCACCTCCCCCGTGGCGACCTGCCGAAGCCGGCCGGCGGACATGACTAATCGCTCGAAAACAGGTCCAGACCCCGCGCGTCGATCATTTCCAATGCCTTGCCGCCGCCGCGGGCGACGCAGGTTAGAGGATCCTCGGCAATGACGACCGGCAGACCCGTCTCTTCGGCGACCAGACGGTCGATGTCGCGCAATAAGGCGCCGCCACCTGTGAGCACGATACCGCGGTCGGCGACATCGGCCCCCAATTCCGGCGGCGTCCGCTCCAAGGCCTGCTTTACAGCCGTGACGATACCCGCCAACGGCTCCTGCAAGGCTTCCAAGATCTCGTTGCTGTTGAGCGTGAAGCTGCGGGGCATGCCTTCGGCCAGATTACGGCCCTTGACCTCAATCTCCAAGACCTCATTGCCCGGAAAGGCCGAACCAATGGCGTGTTTGATGCGCTCCGCGGTGGCTTCGCCGATGAAGGTGCCGTAATTGCGGCGCACGTAGCTGACGATCGAATCATCGAAGGTGTCGCCACCGATGCGCACAGAGTTGGAAAAGACGATCCCATTCAATGAGATGACGGCAACCTCGGAGGTGCCGCCCCCGATGTCGAGCACCATCGACCCGCGCGCCTCGTGAACGGGCAGACCGGCGCCGATGGCTGCGGCCATCGGCTCGTCGATCAAATACACCTCTCGCGCGCCGGCACCGGCAGCGGATTCTTTGATGGCCCGCCTCTCCACTTGCGTGGACCCGCAGGGTACACAGACCAGCACACGGGGGCTAGGACGGATGATGCGCGTTTCGTGCACCTTGTGCAGGAAGTACTGAAGCATCTTCTCGGTGACGGTGAAGTCGGCGATAACGCCATCCTTCATCGGTCGAATGGCCGTGATGTTTTGGGGCGTGCGCCCGAGCATCATCTTCGCCTCCTCACCGACGGCCGCCACGGTCTTGCGTCCGCTGTCCCCTTCCTGGCGGATTGCCACCACCGACGGCTCGTTCAGCACAATCCCCTCACCACGTGTATAGATCAAGGTATTCGCGGTGCCGAGATCAATCGACAAATCATTCGAAAACATCCCCCGGATGCGTCTGAAGAACATCGGTGTCGTACCCTTTTTGTGATGTATTACCCGCCGGGGAGATCCGGATGATCGGACCGGAAGGGCCGAGAGATCGGGAACTCCCGAGGTTCGCCGCCTGCCGGGTACGGTGCTCATCGCAACCGGGGGCAAACCTGAGCGTTCGGGGATCAGGAATCCAGGGGCGCTTGTTTCATCGTTGCAAGCAGCCGAGTCAACGCAGGCGAACGGCGGCAATGCCCGATAGGCAGGTCGGCGCCAGGCGCCGTAGCCCTGATTCCCATGCAAATCGAGCCCGCTAATCTAGCAATGCAATCAGAGATCGGCAAGGCACCATTACGAAGCAGCAGATGATGTGATAGCGTTCGGGGTTTGTTCGTGCCGCAGGAGGGGCAAAGCCCATGGCTCTGGACCAGACCGATGTCGCAAAGATCGCACACTTGGCGCGACTCGCGGTCGACGATGATGAACTCGAACACTACACCAGCGAACTCAGTAGCATCCTGCACTTGGTCGAGCAGATGAACGCGATCGACTGCAGCGGCGTCGAACCGATGGCCCATCCGTTACATATGGCGCAGCGCCTGCGGCCGGATCGCGTCACCGAGGGCAACCAGCGCGAACGCCATCAAAGCATCGCGCCGGCGACCCAGGACGGGCTGTATCTGCTGCCCAAAGTTATCGAGTAGACACACGACGCAGGATACGGACCCTGATGGCCAGTAACCGGGCCGCCGTCGACATTGGCTTTCGAGCCGGGTCATGGATGTCAGACCAAGCCGTTCAGGCAAGCCGCGAATCACTCCCGAAGCCACCCCCAACCCATGCACGATAAATCGATTGCCGAACTCGCCGCCGGATTGCGCGCCAAGGACTTCTCCAGCCGCGAGTTGACGCAGCACTATTTGGACCGCATCGCCCGACTCGATCCGCGTCTGAACAGTTTCATCACCGTCGCGGCCGAGCAAGCATTGGCCGCGGCCGCGGACGCGGACGAGCGTCTTGATGCCGGCAGTGCCGGACCGCTCACTGGCATACCGATCGCGCACAAAGACATCTTCTGCACCAATGGCATCAAGACCAGCTGCGGCTCACGCATGCTGGACGACTTCACGGCGCCCTACGATGCGACCGTTGTAGAAAAGCTAAGCCAGGCTGGCGTCGTCATGCTGGGAAAGACCAACATGGACGAGTTTGCGATGGGCTCATCGAACGAGACCAGCTATTACGGGCCGGTTAACAATCCCTGGGACGAGACCCGCGTGCCCGGCGGCTCGTCAGGGGGATCGGCGGCGGCGGTGGCAGCCCGGCTCTGCGCCGCCGCTACCGGCAGCGACACGGGAGGCTCCATCCGTCAGCCCGCGGCCTTCTGTGGGATTACGGGTATCAAGCCCACCTATGGGCGCTGCTCACGCTGGGGCATGATCGCGTTCGCATCCAGCCTCGACCAAGCCGGGGTCATGGCCCAATCCGCCGAAGACGCAGCCGCCATGCTCACTGCCATGTCCGGTTTTGATCCGCGGGATTCCACCAGCGCGGACGAACCGGTGCCGGACTACAGAGCCAGTCTGGACGCGAGCATCAACGGCATCAAAATCGGTCTGCCCAGGGAATACTTCGGCGAAGGGCTCGACCCTCCGGTTGCCGCATCCGTTGACGCGGCGGTTAAAGAATACGAGCGGCTAGGCGCAAGAATCGTCGACATCAGCTTACCCAACGCGCCGCTTTCGGTGCCCGTCTACTACGTTGTCGCTCCGGCCGAATGCTCGTCCAATCTCGCCCGATTTGACGGTGTGCGCTATGGCCACCGCTGCGACCAACCCCGCGACCTTGAGGATTTGTACAAACGCAGCCGCGCTGAAGGCTTCGGCCCCGAAGTCAAGCGCCGCATCATGATCGGCACCTATGCGCTGTCGGCGGGCTACTACGACGCCTATTATCTGAAGGCGCAGCAAATCCGCCACTTGATCGCCGAAGACTTCCGCCGGGCGTGGGAACAGGTGGACGTGATCATGGGCCCAACGACCCCGACCACCGCTTTCGAAATCGGCGCAAAGACCGACGATCCGGTAGCGATGTACCTCAACGACATCTACACCATCGCGACCAACCTTGCCGGTTTGCCCGGTGTGTCGGTACCAGTCGCACCGGCGGCCGGATTGCCCGTGGGATTGCAGATCATCGGCAACTACTTCCAAGAAGGACGACTGCTCAACGTCGCCCACCGACTGCAGCTTGAGACCGATTGGCATACACGGGCACCCACCGCGTTTGGGTGAGTCGTCGCTCGCGATTCCGTTGCGCCCGCAAGGGACAGCACACTGCGGTCTATCCGGGTCCACGCGGTTTCGGCACGACCGCGCCACGCGGCTTAAACGGTGGAGAAACTGCGGACATAGTTCGCATTTCCGCTGGAATAATTTGCGCCGGGCAGACAATGGTGAGAGCTTGGGTTAGGATTCTGCTGAGGCGGAGGCCATTCCCTATACGCTTTTTATGACCGGAGGCACCCAATCCATGACTCACGGCATTCAGCAAGAGACCCCCAACACCAACATCGACCATCTCGGATTCCGCCCGGACATGCTTCTCGGGGCGATGGACTCGATCGATCAGGAACTTGGCGCCCACGGCGACGTAGCGGAAGCCGGAGTGATCGACGCACTCGCGGTGACCCGCGAGGTTCGCCACACGATGGAGCAGGTTCTGGCATTGTTGAATGACGCATTGCCAGCCAACTGCCGCTGAAGCTACCCGAGTCCAGCGACCAACGCGCTGACGTTTTCACAGGCAGTCGCGATGCCTAGTTGCGCGGCCATTACCTAACCCGGCAAAGCCGGAACCCATAAAGTTCGCTGGAGGCTTCGCTCGCCCGCAGCCCAGTAAGGACGCGGCTTGCGGCGGATCGCTTGAAAAGTTTTCGACATCTTGTTCAAGAGTTCCGGGGTAAGGGACTAAAAAATGGCCTCCGCGGTAACCTGTGTGTCTGCCGGGAA
>JBATTL010000333.1:0-22754 GCA_049670525.1 Thiohalocapsa sp.
AGCACTGGCGGAAGATCTTCGAGCGCAGCGGGCGGGAGGTCTTCGACAAGCGCTTTCAGATCATCGAGGCGCTCGGAATCCAACCGGGGATGCGGATTGCCGATGTCGGCGCGGGAACCGGTCTCTATACCATGCTGTTTGCGCGCGCCGTGGGACCGGCAGAGCGCGTCTACGCGGTGGATATCTCCGAGAGCTTCGTCGAGGCCATCACGAAGCGCGCCACCGAGTATCACGTGGACAACGTCGTGCCGGTGGTCAATGATCAGCAGAGCACCGAACTGCCGCCGGAGAGCGTGGACTTGGTGTTTCTGGCCGACACCTATCATCACTTCGAGTATCCGAAGTCGATGTTGGCGTCGATCCATCAGGCGCTGGTCCCGAGCGGGGTGTTGGCGATCATCGACTTCCGCCGTCTCGCTGGCGTCAGCAGCTCGTGGGTCATGGGCCATGTGCGCGCTGGCCGTGCCCAGGTCATCGAGGAAATCCAGGTGGCCGGATTCCGTTTCGAGGACGAGCCGCTGAATCTGCGGGGCAACTACTTCCTGCGGTTTCGCAAGGTGGATTCGTGAATGCGCAGTTCTGGCACCAACGCTGGCAGCGTGGCGAGCTTGGATGGCACGATGACGGGTTCAATCGCCACCTTGCGGAGTACTGGCCGAGCTTAAGCCTGCCGGCTCAGACAAGGGTGTTCGTACCGCTTTGCGGCAAGAGTCTGGACATGGTCTGGCTCGCGAGCCGCGGTTATCGCGTGCTCGGCGTCGAGATCAGTGCTGTCGGTGTCGACGCCTTCTGCGACGAAAACGGGCTGACGCCGGGGATTGCGGATGGCCCGCCTTTCCAGCGCTACACCATGTACGAAATCGAGATCCTGGTGGGCGACTTTTTCGATCTCAGGCCGGCGCACCTGCAGGGTGTCGGCGCCGTCTATGACCGCGCCTCTTTAATTGCGCTGCCGCCCGCGATGCGACCGCGCTACGCGAGGCATCTGGCCGCGCTGCTGCCCCCAGACGTTGAATCGCTGCTGATCACACTGGAGTACGACTCCGACCGGATGTCCGGGCCGCCGTTCGCGGTCGCTAGCGCGGAGGTTCACGCGCTGTTCGCGGCCGCATTCGAGGTCGAACTGCTCGCCACCTTCGACGTCCTGGCGGAAAGCCGGCGGTTCCGTGAACGCGGCCTGAATTGGCTAAACGAGCAGGTCTATCGGCTGCGTCGGCTGCCGAACTAGCGTCTCTCGCGGAACGGGCGTCGTCCGCGGTAGGCGGTGATCTGCTGAACGATGGTCTGGTAGGGCAGGGCGTCGAGATCTCCGAACCGCGCCAGGGCTGCGACGATCACCGCGTCGATGTCTTGGATCCGCGTGGGTACCTCGGCGTCAGGCTCCAGGGCGGCGCAGATGCCGCGCAGCCCGCCGACCTGGACTCGCATGGCCTTGGCGTGGGGTAACGCGGAGCCTTCGACGGTCGTCTTGAGCGCGAAGCGGGCCTGGCACCGCAGCGTCTCCAACAACGCGATACATCGAGCCTGGGCGTCGTTGGCGGTGCACTGCACGCCCTCGCGCTCGGCAATGCAGAATCGTGTCGCGCGGGAGCAGGCGCAGTTGTTGGTCAGGATGCTCTTTTCGAACGGGCAGAAGCGCTCGTTGATGGCGCTGTAGGTCTCGCGGAAGATCTGGTTGTCCATTGGCAGCCTTCAGTCGCCGAACCGGCCGGTGAAGGTACCGATTCGGCGGCGGTCGCGCTTGGTCGGGCGCCCCCGCACGGTTGGGGCTTGGGTGCCGGCCTCGCGCCGCTCACGGACGAGTTCCTGACGCTTTAGGCGGCTTGTCTCGTCCTCGTCGTAAAGCAGCGCGGCCTCGCTGGCGGGGCGGCGCTGCTTGGCGAGCGCCTTGACCTCGATGATCCATTCCAGTTCACCTTTATGAATGATCAAGCGGGCGCCGGGCCCTATGCTGCGGCCAGGCTTGACGCGCTGGCCGTTGACTTGCACCTTGCCGCCGTTGATCGCCTCCACCGCGATCGGGCGGGTCTTGAAGAAGCGAGCGGCCCAGAGCCATTTGTCCAGGCGTTGGGTACCGCCATCTGTGGTAATCATTGTGACGCCAATTCGACCCCGTACTGCTCCAACAAGACGTCCAGCTTGCCTGCCTCCTCGAGCTTCGACATGTCGTCGTAGCCACCGATGTGATAATCCCGGATAAAGATTTGCGGTACGGTGGTGCGATTGCTGCGGCGGATCATCAGCCTGAGCTGTTCCCGGTCGCGATCGACGCGAATCTCTTCATAGGAGATCCCTTTGCGCTCCAGCAGCTGGCGCGCGCGAACGCAATAGGGGCAGATCGCTGTGGTGTACATCTGCACGCTTGGCATGACTCTCCTCGATGCGTTGTCATGACTCGATTGGGACACCGAGAGTGCTGCTCGCGGTTTCCCGATGCCGGCACTGGCTTGAAAAGCCAGGTTCGCGGCCGGACAACCAAAGACTGACACATGCGGCGACGGATCGCCAAGATGCGAGGTCGATTGCCCCGACCCACAGTCGCCCCGCCGCCGCTCCACGCCCCGCCCCTACTTCCCAATGCCCAGTCACCCGAACAGCCGCAGGCCTTGCTCATGTACCGCACTACGCCGCCAGTCATCCGTCTCAAAGACTACCGTCCGCCGGAGTTTTTAATCGACCAGGTCGACCTGCGATTGGATCTGGATCTGGAAGAGACCGCGGTCGAGGCCCAACTCAGCCTACGACGTAATCCCGCGGCGACCCGCGGTAGCGGTGACCTGCGTCTGGACGGCGAGCAATTGGAATTGGTCGAGGTCGCCCTCGACGGTCGCGTGTTGCCGCCAGTCGAGTATCAGGTGCAGGAAGACGCGCTGATTGTCCATCGCGTACCGGACCGCTTCCAGCTGCGAACCAGTGTGCGCATCCAGCCAAAGGCCAACACCGCGCTTGAGGGGCTGTATGTCTCTGGCGATATGCTCTGCACTCAGTGCGAGGCCGAGGGCTTTCGTCGCATCACCTACTTTCTTGATCGGCCGGATGTCATGGCCCGTTTCCGCGTCAGGCTGGTGGCCGACCCTCTGCGCTATCCGGTGTTGCTGTCGAACGGCAACCCCGCGGGTAGCGAAGAGCTTTCCGATGGGCGCCGGCTTGCGTGTTGGGATGACCCTCACCCGAAACCCAGCTACCTGTTTGCCCTGGTTGCGGGTGACCTCGCGGCAGTGGATGACCGATTCACTACCCGGTCCGGTCGTGAAATCCCGCTCCAGATCTTCGTCGAGCCTGAGAATGTCGATAAGTGCGGCCATGCGATGCGTTCGCTGAAGAACGCGATGCGCTGGGACGAGGAGCACTATGGCCGCGAATACGATCTGGACGTTTTCATGATCGTCGCCGTCAGTCACTTCAACATGGGCGCGATGGAGAACAAGGGCCTCAATGTCTTCAATGCTAAATACATCCTGGCGCGACCAGACACCGCCACGGACGCGGATTTTGCCGGCATCGAAGGGGTCGTGGCGCATGAGTATTTCCACAATTGGACCGGCAATCGCATCACCTGCCGGGACTGGTTTCAGCTCAGTTTAAAGGAGGGCTTCACCGTCTATCGCGACCAGGAGTTCTCCGCCGATATGGGCTCTCGCGGCGTCAAGCGCATCGAGGACGTGCGCATGCTGCGTTCGCGCCAGTTCCCGGAAGACTCCGGCCCCATGGCCCATCCGGTGCGTCCCGATTCCTACATCGAGATCAATAACTTCTACACCGCCACGGTGTACGAGAAGGGCGCCGAGGTGGTGCGGATGCAGGCCAATCTGCTTGGACCCGAGCGTTTCCGGGCCGGGACCGATCTGTACTTCGAGCGCTTCGACGGTCAGGCCGTGACGACCGACGATTTCGTGGCTTGTATGGAGGCGACCGGCGGCGTCGATCTGGCACAGTTCCGCCGTTGGTACGGTCAGGCCGGAACCCCGTTGCTGGAATGTGCCGACCACTTCGATGCGGAGGCCCGCACCTATCAGCTGGAGATCCGCCAGCACACCCCGGCCACGCCCGGCCAGCCGGACAAATTGCCGCTACATATTCCGTTCGCGATCGGGCTGCTGGATGCGGACGGCCGCGACCTGCCGTTGCGGCTCGCCGGCGAGACGGAAACGCCCGAGCCGGGGACGCGCATGCTGTCTTTGCGTGAGGCAGTGGAAACCTTCACATTCATGGACATCGACGCGCGCCCAGTGCCTTCGCTGTTGCGCGGGTTCTCAGCGCCGGTCAAGGTGCGTTATCCGTACTCAGATCCTGATCTGACCTTTCTGATGGCCCACGATAGCGATGGCTTTAGCCGCTGGGATGCGGCCCAGAGCTTGGCCCAACGCCTGCTCTTGGCGATGGTCGACGACGAGGCGCTTTCGGTGCCGGATGCCTTCGTCGCTGTTTTTCGCCGCACTTTGACCAATGAGGGTGCCGACCAGGCCCTGATGGCGGAGGTGTTGACCTTGCCGTCGGAGGGCTACCTCGGCGATCAGATGGATATTGTCGATGTCGACGGCATACACCGGGCCCGCGAGACCCTGGCCGCTACCATAGGTGGGCTGTTGCGCGAGGAGTTGATGGCCGTCTACGAGCGCAACGGCGGGCCTGCCGACTTCGACCTGGCGCCGACCTCCGTGGGCCGACGCGCATTGCGCAACTGCGTGCTGGGCTACCTGATGCAGGCCCCGGATACCGACGTTTGCGCGCTGGCACAGGCCCAGTTCGACGCCGGTCACAACATGACCGACGTTGTCGCCGCGCTGCGGGTACTCGTGGACGCATCTCCCGATGTCGCCGGTGATGCCGGCGAGCGCGCGCTGGGCGCCTTCTACCAGTGCTGGTCACATGACCAGTTGGTTCTCGACAAGTGGTTCGCGCTGCAGGCCCAGAGCAGTCGTCCGGATGCATTGGAGCGGGTCAAGCAACTGATGACGCACCGCGATTTCTCCCTGACCAACCCAAACCGCGTGCGTTCGCTGATCGGCGCCTTCGCGGTCGGCAACCCGCTGCGATTCCACGCTGAAGACGGCAGCGGTTACAGCTTCCTGGCCGATCGCATCATCAAACTCGACCCGCTGAACCCGCAGATCGCCTCTCGCCTGCTCTACCCTATGACCCGCTGGCGTAGATACGACGCGGATCGACAGGCCTTGATGCGCGACGAGCTCGGACGCGTGCTGGACGTCGAGGGGCTCTCCAATGATGTCTACGAGGTGGTCTCGAAGAGCCTAGGCTCGGGGTAGCAACAGGTCTAGCTGCCGGGACAAGGCGCGCAGCCGGCGACCGCCATGCCGCCGATCATGATGTTTGATCCCTGGCGCGCTTGTCCCGCGGGCTCAGTGCCGACTCGGTGCATGCAGCAGCGGACCGACTCCTCCATACGCCGGATCCCGTCGATGATCACCGCCTCCAGTCCCGGAGCGACGCTGGCCTTGTAGTGCAGCGGATCCCAGTAGTTTTGATCGTTGAGCGTGAGGAAGGATCTTTGCCAGAAATCGATCACCACCGTGTTCCCGATGGTTTCCGCAAGCTGCACGATCTGCGCCTTACAGGATTCGATGACGGCCGCTTGCCGTGAACCCGGAACTGTCAATTGCGATTGGTGGTAGGGCGGCAGGATCAACGCCTTAACCGTTGTCGCAGGGAGTAGCTTCAGCATCGCCTCAAGTACGTCAAGGTTGGGATAGATCCAACCGGCCTTTTCTTCCGCGGCCACCTGCTCCGGAGGTTCGATCGGCGGCTTGATGCTGGGCGGTTGATCGCCGTACAGCGCTGTTCTTACCCGCTGTAGGTCGTACCGAGACTCCGGTGGCAGGAAATCCGTGTAGCCGTCCGAGCCAAATCTTAATGGGCGCAATCCCAGTATGGCTAGAAGCTGGCGCCAAGCCATATCGACCGTCGCAGTGTTGAACAGGTAGCGGAGGTCATTCCATCGGTTCTCATCGTACAACCAAGGCGGGAATGGTCGATGCGTCAACCGCGCATGGGGCTCGTCGGGATGGCAGTAGGCGTCGTCGTCGACCCCAAAGAAGGCGTAACGGATGTTTGCATGATGCCTGGCAAAGAGTTTCAGCATCTCGGACTGCTCGAACGGCGTCGCCGAGTCCATTGCGAGATTGACGAATGCCGAACCGAGGATCGGATCGAGTCGCGCGGGTCTAAATAGGCGAACGCTGGATGTTCCGATGACAAGACTGTCGAAACGCGGGTTGCGCGCCAGAGACGGATAGGAGAAGCGCTGATTGTTGCTGACAGGAACCCGCTCGATTGGCGGCGAGAACCAGATACTGTCGTAGGGATCGATGACAACGATCAGCACGAACACCAGCAACGCACCGAAAAATGCGGTCATGCCGAGGGTCTTGAGATGGTCTATCCAGTTCATCGTCGCTTCAGAATTGGAAATAGATGAACTCGACGTTCTGCCCCGCGCCAACCGCGAGCATGACGGCGACGACCGCGAGGCCCGTTACCCTCGCGATCAGTCGGTTCGGCCGTAGCTTCGCCAAGGCGATCGTCTGGCTATTCGGCCCAAGGAGGGCGATCAAGGCCGCGCCGAGGATCAGGAGCAAGTCTTGCTCGCTCAGATCGGGAACCTGCAGCACCATCCCGTGCAGTCCGAACATGGTCGACCACATCTCGAAGGAGACGCCAAAGCTTTCCGAACGGAACAACACGAGTGATACGGCAAAAAAAGTGAACGTCAAGAACCACGCGATAGGGTTCGGTAGCACCAGTTTCAGCCTGACCCAGGTCTGATCGACGATTAGCGCAATGCCATGCAGCGCACCGAAGACCACGAAGGTCCAGGACGCGCCGTGCCATGCACCGATCAACGTCATCGCGACCATGGTCGCTACGGACTCGCGCAACACCTTGTCACGCCGCGGCAGACTCAATCCGACCGGGGTGTACACATAGTCGCGCAGGAAGCGTGTAAGCGTCATGTGCCAGCGTCGCCAGAGATCGCGTATCGACAGCGCTTTGTAAGGCGAATCGAAGTTCAGCGGCAGCGTAAACCCGAACAACAAGGCAAGGCCTAAGGCCATGTCTGAATAGCTTGAAAAATCGAAATAGAGCTGAAATGTGTATGAGAATGTCGCACTCCAAGCTTCCGCGAAGTTCAGAGCCGCGCCCTGTGCGGCACGATCGAATAGCGGGTTGGCGAGTTGACTCAGAGGGTCGGCGACAAAGACCTTCTTGGTCAGGCCAATGGCCAGCAGTGTCAGACCGCGGGCGAGCCGCTCATCGATGCCTTGTCGAAGCGGGTCGAGTGCGAATCGCTCGATCAGCTCGTGGTGGCGAACAATGGGGCCGGCGATCAGTTGTGGGAAAAACGAAATGTACAGCGCGTAGTCCAGCAGCGGGTATTCCGGGGCCCGTTTGCGCCGCAGATCGACCAGGTAGGAGATCTGTTGGAAGGTAAAGAAACTGATCCCCAACGGCAGTATGATGTTCCATGGATCGTGGGTGCCGCCAAATAGGAAAGCTAAAGTGCCGGCAAAGAAATCGGCATATTTGAAGACGCCGAGCAGTCCGAGATTCAGCAGGATTCCGATGCTGAGTAGATAGCGTCCGTGCGATGGGGAGAGTCTCGCGAGGACCCAATTGGCTAGGACCGAGAACACAAGCAGCGGCAGCAGACGGACATCCCAGTAGCCGTAAAACCACAGCGAAGCGATCAGCAGCAGCCACTTGCGGGTCTTGTCCCCATGCTTCGACTGGGATCGGGCTGCGACGTAATAGGCGCCGAGCACTAGTGGCAGAAAAACCAACAAAAAGGCTTGAGATTGAAACAGCATTGTCCGGACAGGCTTTTCGGAGACACTGATTTATTGGCCATCCTCGCCAAAAACCAGACGGAACTCGCCCTGATCGGAACGAGGCGCGGTCTCTAGGTTCCTTGTTTTTCAACGGCGTAACGTCGTTGAGAACAGCGGACCATCCCTGGATCGCGGGGGTGGCTCCATGGACAAGCGTTTCCCTCGCGCAGGGCGCCCTCTCCTTGCGGCTCATCAACCTGAAGCCTCTTGACGTGTGGGGTTCACGCGCGTGAGCAGCCGGCCATCATATGATATCTGGCGGTGAAAGGCATTTGGAACACGCGCGGGAAACGCGATTGGTCAGCGTTGTACTCAGGCTTATGCGCGGGTTCGGCGCCGAACGGATCGGCCCGGCATCGCCGCCGGGCTGGATAGGCATGGCCAGTTCGGATCGAGGCCTGCGCAAGGTCGGTCGCGAGATTACTTGACCGCGATGTTCAGCCGATGCGTTGACTCGAGCTTTGGCAGATGCACTTCGAGCACGCCCTTGTCGAACTCTGCTCTTACCGTATCGGGATCGATGCCGGTGGGCAGCCGGATGGTTCGGCTAAAGGTGCCACGCAGGATCTCGGCGCGGTAGACGCTGCCTTGCTCGGTCTTTTCCTCGTGCCGGCGTTCACCGCGGGTGGTTGCAGGGTCTTTTCCTCTCTGTCTTTGGTCTTCATCTCACCCTCCATTCTGTACGTCTTTCACTTACACTATAGCCCCTAGAATCGAACCCAAAGGCCGGTGACAGGCCTTCCAACTCCCGTGTCTAGGTGGAAGCCGGTGACGGGTGTCTCCATTGCTTTGGCTTGGCCCGGCGTCCATTCAACCCTATGTGAGGGCCAGCAAACGAAACGCGCGTGCGCGCGCCATTAACGATAAGAGAGATTCGAGAACCATGGAGACAGAAGCAGTCGCACAGCTCATCCGCGCGGGTCTGCCGGGCGCCGAGGTCGAGGTCAGTGGTGACGGGAGTCATTTCGACGCGATCGTCGTCAGTGAGGCCTTCGAGGGTCTGAGCCCCATTAAAAAGCAGCGCCTGGTGATGGATGCGGTCAAGGAGCAAATCGCCAGCGGCGAGTTGCACGCCCTGTCGATCAAGACTCTGACCCCGGCCCAAAGGCCCACCGGTTGACCAGACGCGGGAGCGCGGGGCCGCAGCTCCGACGTCCCATTCGAACGATCCGCCCGAGGGGCTTGTCAAATTGGCCGTGACGGCTTCGGACCGCGACTCAGCCTGATCGCTGGCCGGCTGCCTCCAGCTCCATCTCCTGCCGTAGCAATCGGCTGGCGATCGAGAAGCGGCAACTGAACGTGGTGCCCGCGCCAAGCTCGCTGGCGATGCTGAGTCGGGCGTCGTGGCGGTTCACCACATGCTTGACGATCGCCAACCCGAGACCAGTTCCGCCTGAGGCCCGAGAGCGCGCCGTATCCACGCGGTAGAAGCGTTCGGTGAGACGTGGGATGTGCTCGGAGCCGATGCCGGGCCCGTCGTCCTCGACCGAGAACGTTGGGCCCTCATCGTCGTCGCGCCAGACGATCTGAATCCGGCTCTCTGGGGGCGTGTGGTGGACGGCGTTGAAGATCAGATTTGACAGCGCGCTGCGAAGCTCGGCCGCATTTCCGATGACGAGGAGGTCCGGATCCACTTCCAATTCAAAAACGTGCGCCTCCGCACTCAGCGTTTGCGCATCGGCGACAATCATCTCCAACTCAAGGGGAATGTCGACCGGCGTCAGATTGCCCGCCTGGTCCTCCATTTCCAGCCGCGAAAGCGTCAACAGATCCTCGATGATCGAGCGCATTCGGTGTGTCTGTTGCTCCATCAGGGTCAGCGGGCGACGATGGTGCACCGGGGTCTCGGACGAGTCTGCCAGATTCTCCAGGAAACCCGCGATGACCGTCAGCGGTGTCCGCAACTCGTGGGACGCGTTTGCAACGAAATCGCGCCGGATCATGTTCAGATGGAACACCTTGGTTATATCACGCCCCACCACAAGGCGTTGCTTCTTGCGTTCACCGAAAGGGGCGATGCGCAGCGACAGCATGATCGACTGGTTGTGCTCGGGCGCCACCTCCAGCGGTCGGCTGTACTCGCCGGCATCGATATAGTCGGCTAAACCGACAAAATGGAAGACGTCGTGCAGTGGTTTGCCGCCGTCTCGCGGCCATTGCACGTCCATCAATGAAGCGGCCGCGGGGTTGGCCCATTCGATGCATTTGGTCTTGTCTAGCACAATCAGCGCATCCGGCACGGAATTGGCTGCTTCGCGAAACCGGCTGGTAAAGCGGATCTGGCGTTTGCGGCCCTTGCGTCCGCGTTGCTGGTACTGTCCCACCGCGCGGTAGACTTCGCCCCAGAGCCCGCCGGGGAAGGGCGGCACCAGTCGGTGACGGCGCCGAATTATCCGCGTCAGGTGTCCCAGATGGAACAGATGCCAAAGCAGGAACGGCACCAGTGCGAATAGGACCGCCCGTTCCATCGGCAAACCAATCAAGGCAAGCAGCGCGGCAATCGCGGCGGCGCCAATGGCGAGATTGATCTCAAATATCACCGGGCGGTGCATGCTGTTCGATACTCGGTCAGATCCTGTTCTTCACTTGTCGGAGAAACGGTATCCGACCCCCCGCACCGTCTGTAACAGGTGCTCATGTCCGCTCTGCTCGAGCGCCTTACGGAGTCGGCGGACGTGCACGTCGACAGTGCGTTCCTCCACATAAACGTGATTGCCCCAGACTTGATCCAGTAACTGCGATCGGCTGAAGGCGCGGTCTGCATGGGTCATAAAAAAATGCAGCAACCGATACTCCGTTGGCGCGACGTCGACAGCCCTTCCGCCCGCAGTGACGCGGTGGCTGATATTGTCGATGCTCAGCCCGCCGATCTCGATCATATCTGCCAGATGCTCGGGCTTGCTCCGCCGCAGGACCGCGTTGACCCGTGCGACCATCTCCCGCGGCGAGAACGGCTTCGTAATGTAATCGTCGGCGCCGGTATTCAGGCCCTTGACACGGTCTTCTTCCTCGCCGCGGGCGCTGATCATTATGATTGGCATCCCGCGCGTCTTCGGGCTCTGTTTCAATTGTGCCGCCAGCTCCAGTCCGGAACGACCCGGCAGCATCCAGTCCAGGAGAACGAGGTCGGGCTCCTCCAAAAGGAGCTTGCGAGCCCCGTCAGCGTGGCCGGCCTCCAATGCGCGAAAGCCGTTTTCTTCCAGCGCGAAGCGGATCACTTCACGGATATCGGGCTCGTCGTCGACAATAAGTATTGTAGCCATGGCAGTTGAGAATTCGTGGTTCGGTTCGCGAGGTGGCATTCTATTTCCACGTAGTTACGGATCGGTTACCTCGGGATCTTGCGGCGACGGGCCATTCATGACGAATGCGGGCGCGGCCTGCGCAAGGTCATTTTGCCCGCGTCGGAACAGTTCCGGTCATGCTCCTTCGTTGTGCTGCCAACCGCAAACGAAATCGGCGCCATCCGGCCCCACTTGATGACCCAAGGTTGCGAAAAGTCTGCGCCCTTGCTGCTTGTTCTGCTTCAGGTCGTCTTATGTCTCATCTTGATCTTCGATTTCTTGGCGTCGGCAACTCACAAGCCCTGACCCTCGGTTCGTCGTCGGCAGTATTGGAGGCCGATGACGATCCCTGGCTATTGCTCGACTGCGGTCCGCGGACCCTGGAAAGCTATCTCGTGCATTACCAAGTGCTGCCGGAGGCGTTGTTCATTACCCATGCACACTTCGATCATATCGGCGGACTTGAGGGGCTCTATTACCGCCTTGCTACCGCCGCCGACGCCTCGGCGTCGGTGCGAATGTATGTACCCGTGCCGCTGATCCCGGTCCTTCAGCGGCGTCTGGCTGACTACCCGAACCTTCTCGCCGAGGGCGGCAGCAACTTCTGGGACGTGTTTCAGCTGATCCCCGTTTCCGAGAACTTTTGGCATCGCGACTGGCAGTTTACGGTGTTCCCGGTCCGCCATCATGAGCACCTAAGTGCATTCGGCCTATCGCTGGAAGGGGTCTTCCTCTATTCCGGCGACACAAGGCCGATTCCGGAAGTCATTAATCGTTACGCCAAGCGGGGAGAGTGGATCTTTCACGACTGCTGCAGCGTCCCGAATCCTTCGCACACCGGCGTCGGCGACATCCGGGCGGAGTACAAGCCCGAGCAATGGCAGCGCATGGTGCTCTACCACTACGAGTCCGAGCAGGCCGGCGCGCTCATCGAGAACCAGGGTCTGCGCATTGTCCGCCGCGGTCAGCGCTTTGACCTCGATCAGCGTCCGCCGCTCACGACCAAGGAGACCTGCGGTGCCGGGGTGCAGCGCCTGCCGGGCGCCGTCGGCTGGTAGACTGCAGCGCAGGCATTTGACTCCCGGTCGATTCTCGATGTCCGACACAAACGACAAAACCGGCGCATCACCTGATGATCGACGCGAGACGATCTTCAAAGGCAAGGTGATTGATCTGGGCTTGGAGCGCGTTCGGCTCCCTACGGGCCGCGAGGTGAAGCTGGAGGTGGTCCGTCACCCCGGCGGCGCGGCGGCAGTGGCCGTTGACGACCGCCAACGCGTCTGTCTGCTGCGTCAATACCGGCATGTCGCCGGCGGCTGGCTGTGGGAACTACCCGCCGGAAAGATCGACCCCGGCGAAGGACCGGCCGTCACTGCGGAGCGTGAGCTGGCCGAAGAGGCCGGTCTCCTCGCGGTGAGCTGGGACCCCCTGGGGCTTTTGCACAGCTCCCCCGGCGTATTCACCGAAGTCATCCATCTCTACCTCGCCCGCGGTCTGAGTCAAGTCGACCTCGGCCACGAGTCCGACGAGGTCATTGAGGTTCATTGGGTGCCTCTCGCGGATGCGCTGATCTGGTGCTCCGACGGGACTATCACCGATGCCAAGACTCTGGTCGGCCTGTTTCGGGCGTCCGCCGCGCTGCGCGCCGGCGATACCTGCGGTGCGATGTTGCGGCCGTGATGGCCGTCTGAATCGGGTCTGAGCGTTGCGTGCGGCGCCGCTCAGGGCGCGTGGGGTCTGGTCGCAAGATAGCTCGCGCGCCATCCGTCATAGCGTTCCACCAGTCCTTGCAGACCGGCGGGCTCCAGGGGGCGGAGTCCACCGAGCACGAGCGTCTTGGCGCCTCTTCCCACCGGCTGCGCGCCGACGCGCCACTCGAAGTCAAGATGGGCCTTGGCGCGCTTGCCCGCGATCTCCAGTCTGCTCCCCAGCAGGACCAGCTCCAGGTCCGATCGTTCCAGTGAATCCAGTTCGAAGGACATGCCTTCATAGATCACCAGTGGACGATCGGGGTTGATCATGAGCTCGTGCTGCTCCATCAGGGGGACCAGGATGTGGGGGAAATTGCGCCCTGAGAATCTGACGTAGTGGCAAACCAGCTGTTCGATGACAGCCTGATTGCGGTTCAGAGCCCCGGCCCTTGTGACCTGGGCGAGGACCTTGTCCCCCGCGATCAGTGAAAACTCAGGCATCGCCAGGGTCGGGATGCGCATTGGCATGTCTGCTCCCGCCATCCCTTCGAAATGGAAGCGCACGGACTGGCTCAGGCCCTGGCGCATCAGCACCAGCGCGAACAGCAAGTCGCCGGGCACGCAGAACCGCGAGTTGTCTGCATCGTGCAGGGGATTGAAGTCCTCCGCCACGCCTTTGGCGAATTGATGGCCTTGTTCGGCGCTGACGGCGCAGAGTTCGCCCGAGGCAGTGTGGTAGGGATCGAGCAGCATGGACCTGTTCCAGGTAGGCGGCGGGGGACTGTATGACGCCACTGGCGCGGTGTTATACAGCTGAACGTTGAGCGACTGCTCCGCGGTTGGCGAAGTCGTACACCAGGATGCATGTCAGTCGATTCGCGACAACGGCCGGTACTGCAGTCCGTAGAACATCTCCAGATAGCGTTTGGTCTCGGCGCGATCGAGGTAGGTGACGTACTTCCAGAAGCCGTAGATGCGCGACAGGGTCATCAGACGCTCCGCGTAGCGCTTCCAGGTGTAACTCTGATCAACGCGCTTGATGGCGCCTTCAGATAGACTATTCCAGTGGGTTGGGTCCAGGGCGCATCGGCGGAAAAAGTCGGCGATCAGGGCAGCCGCCTCGTTACCGTGGTTCGGGTCGATGTGAAAGCCCGATTCACCGTCTTCGATGATTTCCAGCGGGCCTCCGTAGCGGGTAGCGAAGGTTGGCAGCCCGCAGCTCATCGCCTCGATGACGGTCAGGCCGAAGGCCTCGAACAAGGCCGGCTGCACGAAGGCCCCGCGGTGATCGGCGATGCTGCGACACAGTTCGCCCGCAAGTTGCCTCTCCAATTGAATGCCGAGCCAACGAGCCTGACCCTGCAGACCGTGGAGGTCGAACAGGTGATGCATGGTGCGGCTCTGTTCGCGCTCCTCGTCGCCGCTGCAGCGATCGGCGTCCACATGGCCGGAGATGACCACCAGGTTGGCCTGCTCGCGCAGTTGCGGGCTGCGGCCGTACCAGTCCAGGAGTCCGGTGATGTTCTTGATACGGTCGAGCCGAGCGATGGTGAACAGCACCGGTTTGTCGCGGTGTGCGAGTACACCGCGTGTCTCGCCTGCGCGTTCGCCGCCATAGATAAGATCATCGATCTCCGGCTGCAGATGCCTCAGGCGGCGGTCGGTGTCGCTGTGGGGGAAATAGATGTCCGCGTTGGCACCAGGGGACACGATGTTGAACTTGGGATCGTAGACATCGACTCCAGCGACCACGCGATAGAGACCCGGCATCGTGAAATGCGCGTAGCTCTCATACTGGCCGACACTGTCTTCGTTGCCCGCGATTTCCTGGTAGGTGCTGGTGACGATGAAATCGGCGCTGTTCATTGCGATCAGATCCGCCGTGAACTGGGCGGAGAAGTGGTAGCGCTCCTCGTTGTCGCGCCAGTACAGATCCGACAGCAGATACTTCGTTTTCTCCAACGCGTGGGCGATGTTGCAATGACTGACACCGAGGCGCCGCGCCATCAGCGAGGCGACCAGGTTGCCATCGGAGTAATTGCCGATGATCAGATCCGGCCGGTCGCCGAGTTCCGACAAGAGCTCGCGCTCGGCGTCTAGGGCGAAGCGCTCCAGATAGGGCCAGACGCGAAACCGTGACATCCAGTCTTTCATCACCTCGCCGGCTTCGTTGCGGAACGGCACACGCAGAATTGTCGCGTTGCGGGTGCCGGCGATGGGCTCGAGGCGCTGATTGCAGATGCTGCCCTCGGCCTCGGGGATTAATCGCGTCAGCACCACGACGCGCGGTTCCAGGTCGATGCCCTGTTCCGCCAGCCGCTGGCGCATCTCGCACTCCAGCGCTCGGACTTGGTCGAGGATGTAGACGACCTGACCACCTGTATCCGGACGGCCGAGCACGTTGGACTGGCCGAACCAGCCGTGTGGCGACAGAATCGCGATGGAAAAGATCATCGGTATCCGGCTCAAGAACTGCTCCAGCGCCTGCGGCGAGGGTGCCTCCAGAATATCCAGCAATAGGCCCATGGTGTCGCGGATGCGGCCGGCGTCCTTGCCCCACCCGGGCTCGAAACCGAGTGCGTGTAGGTCGGCGGTGAGTTCTGTCGAGGGCGTGCTCGCCGGTCGGCGGCGCAGCGGGATCAACGCCTTACGCAGCGCGCCGCGCAGCTCCGTGACACTGCCCAGGTTGTCGCGAAGCATCAGCTGTTCGCCACGGCAACTATGCATCCGCAGGAACCGCAGCAGGCCCTGGTCGCCTTTCCCCAGGTCCTCGAATAATCGGCTCGACAGGGTGCGATTCAGGAATTCGACGCCGCGACCGATAGAGCCTTCTTCCTGCAGCTTGTGGTGCTTTCGATCAAAGGAGGCCATGTCGATTTCGAGGCCGAATGGGTCTTCGTTGCCGCCGGTGGCGGATCGTTCCTTGAACGCCAGGTACTGCGATACCGTGATCTCCTGCAGGTCCATGGTCTCGAGATGGATACGCAGATATTCCCAGCGCGCGATGTGCCGCCGCAGCGCCAGGAATATCCAGGAAGCGTCGATGGTTGCCTCCTGGCAATCAAGCAGCGTCCTTGTCAGTGCGGTGTCGGCGATGGAGGCATCGTCCCGGAACAGGGATTCCAGTGCGTCCCGCAGATCGCTTTGCAGCAAGAAACCCCGGCCCAGGCCGATCAGGTGGTGCAGTATCCGATGTGCCTGACTCCGTTGCTCGGTCAAAAACGCGGCAAGCGCGCGAATCGGCACGTTGCCCGTCTTGGCATCCACCTAGAGTCCCCAGGCTTTGGCGAATGCGGCGTAGAATTGCGGGTCTTCGACGGTGGCCCCGCGCTGCCCGACCATTGCAGACGCAAAGGACTGCGCCCGCTCAAGTGACTGCTGCAACGGCCAGGCGCGCAGCAGGCTCAGGATCAACACCGACGCAAATCCGTCGCCGGCACCGACCGCGTCGACGACCTGCACACCGGCCTCCGGTGCAACGCGACAGAGGCCGCCGTCCGAACTCAACGCGAAGGCCCCTCGCGACCCTTGGGTTGCGATCACTAGCTCCAATTCGTGGCGTTCGAGCAGGAGTCGGGCGCGTTCTTCGAGTGTCGCGCCGGCCGGTGCCAACAATTCCAATTCATCCGCGTTCAGCTTCGCCCAAGTCGCGGCGTCGATCATCGCGAGCACCTGCTGCTCGTCCCACCAGGGGGAGCGCAGATTCACGTCCAGGAAGATCTGTGCGTCGAGCGCCTCGCGCAGCGTCCGCAGCGCGGTGGCGGAGACGCCGTTACGGAGTGCCAGGCTGCCATGGTAGAGCAGACCCCCGCCGGACAGGGCCGGCAGCGCGCCGGCGTCAATATTGTCGTAGGCGCGATCTGCGACGATCTCGTAGGTCGGTTCGCCCCCCGACAGCGTCACCTCAACGGTCCCGGTGTCATGCGCCGGGTCGCGCTGCAGGCCGATCCTGCTCATGCCGCGATCCGTCATTGCCTTCGCTATCCGGTCGCCAAGCGCGTCGTTGCCCACGCGGCTGACGAACACCGGCGCTGCGCAGAATGCAGCCAGGTGCGCGGCGACGTTGAATGGGGCGCCGCCAAGCACGCGGGAACCGTCGGGAAAGCAGTCGAACAGCACCTCGCCGAACACGACGGGCGGTTGGGAGCGGTCGAAGGGCATCGCGCGAACCTCAGGCTTGATCTGACCGACGGATGCTAAGGATCAGGTCCCCCGGGTGCAAGTGTCTTGCCCTTCGTCCTCCACTCGGGGCCTCGTCCGCCACTCGCGGATGGAAACGACCTGCCCCGGCGTCAACCAGCGCAGGAAGCGCCAAAGACACAACGCACGGACCGGAATGCGTTTCCGTCCAATCCCGTCGCGCAGGTGAAATTCGTAAACAGCGTGGCCGCCGGCTATGTGAGCGGGGGCGGTGTTTCTGGTAGCGTTGCCGAATTGCGGACGATCCCGATACAACAGCAATGAGGAGGATGCCGATGTTCCGCCCGCGTCTCGGTCTGACCAGCGCCCTGCTGGGTCTCGTCGCTGCCCTGATCCCCGTCATCGGCGCCTGGGCGGTCGAGGATTTCGATGAAGGCGCGATCCGTCAGGTGCAGCATCCGGAATGGTTCAAGGACAGCTTTTTGAACCTGCGCGACGATGCCGACGAGGCCCGCGAGGCCGGAAAGCAGGGCATCTTCGTCTTCTTCAGCACTCAGGGCTGTTCCTATTGTCACCTGTTTACCGAGACCAGCCTGAGTGACCCGTTAATCGTCAATCGTCTCCAGGCGCACTTCGACAGCATCGGGTTGGAAATATTCTCCGACGATGAGTTGACCGACTTCGCCGGTGAGCAGACCCGTGTCAAGACCTTTGCGCTGGATCAGGGCGTTCAGTTCGCGCCGACCCTGCTGTTCTTCGACCTCGACGGCAAGCCACTGCTACGGCTGACCGGCTACTACGAGCCGGAGCGGTTTTCCGCGGCGCTCGATTACCTCATTGGCGGTCATTTCCGGCAGCTGGGGCTGCGCGAGTATCTGGCCGCATCGCAGAGGCCGACGCAGACCGAGGGTCTGCTCGCAGACGCGCTGTTCGCCGATCCGCCCTACAGCCTGGATCGCAGTCGCGTGCCGGCGCAGCGTCCGCTGTTGGTGCTGTTCGAAGCGGCGGCTTGCGATCGCTGCAAGCGTTTTCACGACAAGGTGCTCCGTGACCGGCCCACCCGTGAGCGCCTGGCGTCCTTCGATGTTGTGCGCCTCGATGCCGCTGATGCCGTGACCCCGGTGCTGACCCCAGCCGGCGAGCGCACGAACCCGAAGACCTGGTTCGACAGGTTCGGTTTCACCGAGCCGCCGGCGCTGGTGTTCTTCAACGAGACTGGCAAACAGGTGCTGGCCACCGATGCACTCGTGCTCAGGAATCGAATGAACAATTCCATCGGTTACGTCACCGAACGTGCGTACGACAAGGGTTGGAACTATCAGCGTTATGCACGCAGCCAAGCACTGAAAAAAGCGGCTGGAGGCGTTCCCTGACGGAGAGCACGGGTGTCTATCTCCAACGATGCAAGAGGGGGAGCCGAGTTTGCTCGGGCGGGCATCCGCGCGCCCGGAGTGGTATAAGATGAGCGAACCCGCCGGGCAAATATCAGAGGGTCCTTGCTAGAACCGCTGACTGGGTTCTAGGCCGTCGGACCGAGCCGCGACCCGCCCGATGCGGGTGGTTCGCCGCGTTGTTCTCAGAGTGGCTGGACTCGCTGCCCCGCCCGGTGCATCGGATTGAATCGACCTATTCCACGGGAGAAAAGCATGGCAAACGAGGGCTACCACGAGCCGATCGACGAGCTCAGCGACGAGACCCGCGATATGCACCGCGCCATCGTCTCGTTGATGGAAGAACTGGAGGCGGTTGACTGGTACAACCAACGTGTGGATGCCTGTAAGGACACTGAATTGAAGGCGATCCTCGCCCACAATCGCGACGAAGAAAAAGAGCATGCGGCAATGGTGCTGGAATGGATTCGGCGCAAAGACGCCAAGTTCGACAACGAGCTCAAGGATTATCTATTCACCGACAAACCCATTGCGCACGGCTAGGCTAGATCCGTCCCCTGGCGGCGGCCAGCGCCGTTCGTTCTCCATTCCAGGCAGTGCGTGGGCCGGTCATTGCGCGGGAGCTTGGATCCATAGCCAGGAGGATTGAGGGTGACCGATTTCCACCAAGAGCCCCAGACCACAACGCTCCACGCCTTGTACGAGGCGTCGGATAGCGACAACTATCTGATTACGCTCGAACGTAAGCTCGAGCACCATGCGCGTCACGAGCACATCAGCCTGCTATTGCCTTCCCTGCATAGCGAAATGAGCAATGCGGGGGTGCTGGATCGCATCGTCGAACGCATTGGCGA
The DNA here is from genome assembly GCA_049670525.1 of Thiohalocapsa sp. GTDB lineage: Bacteria > Pseudomonadota > Gammaproteobacteria > Chromatiales > Chromatiaceae > Thiohalocapsa. The sequence continues at coordinate 19,208 of JBATTL010000333.1, forward strand.
GGTGCGCTACCTGTCCAGTATCGTGGTCGCCCTCGGCGGCGCTCCAGAAGAAGGGCAGTACCGGGAGGCGCTGGACTATTTTGGCCGCCTCGCGACCGCTGAACGTGAGGTCCGCGTCGTGTGGATCGACGGTCCGCGCGTCCAGGATTTGATGGCGCAGATGGCCGACCGCGAGATCCCGACCGGCGAGCAGGGCAAGGGGCAGTCGGTCTGGGTCACGCTGGGCTATTTGTTCGCTCGGGATCAGGCCAACATCATTGCGCTGCACGACTGCGACATCGTCACCTACAGCCGCACCATGCTTGGTCGCTTGATCGAGCCCGTGGCCAATCCGAATAACGATTTCCAATTCTGCAAGGGCTATTACGCGCGTATCTCGCCGACAGAACGGTCCATGAAGGGCCGCGTGACCAGGCTGTTCGTCACACCCTTTGTCGACACATTGTCCGGGCTGATGTGTCAGCAACAGGCGCCCGAGCTGCAGCGATTCTTCGACTATCATCGCAGCTTCAAGTATCCGTTGGCCGGTGAATTCTGCTTTACGTCGGATTTGGCGCGCGGCTTGAATATCGCTTACGACTGGGGCCTCGAGGTCGCGACGCTGTCCCAGGTGTATGACCAACTCACGCGTCGGCAGGTCGCGCAGATCGATCTGGCGTCAAACTATGAGCACAAACACCAGGAGTTGTCGCCCGACGACATTAACAAGGGTCTGCACCGCATGGTCGTGGATATCGCCAAGTTCTACCTGACCTACATGAGGTCCCATGGTGTGCCACTGGACGATTCCTACGTCGATATGCTGCTCCACACCTACTACCAGAACGCCCTCAAGTACATACGCAAGTACAGCTACGATGCGGACGTCAACGACCTGCACTTCGATCTGTACGAGGAAGAATCCGCTGCCAGCCATTTCCGCGGTTTTCTGTGGGATGCCTGGATGCAGAGCAAGGGTCCCCAGGAGGCCAAGCTGATTCCGTCCTGGAACCGTGTCGCCTACACTTTCCCCGAGATCTATGATCGTCTGCACGAGGCGGTGGAGGCGGACAATGCCGGCGACTGAATGCCCAGGCATGAAGGTCGCATCTCAGCCAAGAGCGTCAAGCTCAGCGGCGGCTGCCGGGTTCCGCCACCGACGGCGGTCGCTACTCGGCAGCACAATCCTTCGTCGGCGCGCCTCCGGTGCGCCATCGTTACGCTGACAACCGAGAGGAGTCTTCGCCGTGTCCGAATTCGCTACAACATCCGGTTCCGGAGCCGTCGAGTCGAAATCGAGCTGGCTTCGTACCTTGATCGTCAACTTGCCCTATATCGTTCTCTATGTCGTTGCCATCGGACTGGTTGCGATGACCGACAGCGATCCCACCGCGGCCGCGCGGTACTGGGAGTATTTCATCCTGCTGGTCGCGGTGGTCTCGCTATTCGGCGGCTGGAGCAACGCGGGTACGACCAACGCCTCGAGGATGACCTACTTCGTCAGGCAAGTCCTGCATTGGGGTTCGTTGCTGATCGTGATCAATCTGCTGTTTCTCCACAGTATGCAGGACTTCTTGAACGCCGAGAGTCACGGCTTCGTCATTGCCTACGTACTGGGTTTGGGGGCCATTCTGTCCGGCATTTATATGGACTGGAAGATGGCTGTTTTCGGTGCTTTCCTGATCGGTAGCGCTGTCGGCATCGGCTTTCTCGATGACAACGCGGTACTGCTTACGATCAGCGGTATCGCCATTGCCGGGATCGCTCTGACCATATTGTTCCGCCAGCGTTCGCGGGACTGACTTCGTTCACAGCGAAGCGCCGACGCCCGGTCCGGGCGCCGGCAATCGCGTTGGGGCCGATCGGCCCCGCCGCGTTGGCGATCAGAACTTTCCGCCGCCATGGCCCCGTCGCTCCCGACGCTCCGCGAGCTGTTCCTGCTGCTCGTCGGTCAGCACCTCGGCCATGCGCTCGCGGACCTGGTCACGCGTCATCGAACTGTCTTCACGTCTTTGCGTCATGCTCTCAAGCACCGCGGCCTGCTGGTCTTCCGTGAGATCCAGACGCTCTGCCATGCGTTCGACGCGGCGATTCATACGCTCAGCCATGCGCTCGTCGCGCTCCGCGCGTTGCTCGTCCGTCAGCACCGCGTCGATTTGTTCGCGAACCTGCTGCCGCTGGGCGTCTTGCGTCCGACGCTGTTCATCGAAGATCGCGCTTATCTGCTCCTGTTGCACCTCGGTCAGGTCCAATTGATCGGTCATACGCTCGATCTTCGCGTTGGGCTCGTCACAGCCCATGCCTGGTCCACCCCGAGGAGCGGCAGTTGCGGCGGTCGTCAGCAGAGCGATTGAACCGGCGATCAGTAGGGTGTGTGTGTTGAGTTGTTTCATCTGCTGTTGTCTCCAATTGAGGGTCTTTGGTTTCGGGATCGCGGTAGACGTCTGGTTGACGCCGTTCCCGCTTGCCACGGTTAAGACTCTAGCCAGAGACCGCGCAAGGTCCGTGCACGGAAGGAGGAACAATTGTGAAAGCGTCATGCTGTGTTCGGTCGTCGGACGGCTTGGCCGAGCGTGCTGAGCGGAAGCGCCGATCGGAAGCGCCGATCGGAAACCTGGCCGGCGGAGCGACGCCTGGATCGTTCATGCGACAGTGGAATCCGACGGATCGGGCTCGATCCGGTTGTCTTCATAACGATATCCGACCGCATAGACCGAGTGGATCAGATCTCGCTGCGGCAGGAGTTCGGCGAGCTTGCGCCGCAGCTTCTTCACGTGGCTGTCGATGGTGCGGTCGGAGACGACCCGATGATCCAGGTAGATGCGGTCCATCAGCTGGTTGCGCGACAGGATGCGACCGGGCGCCCGATGCAGGGCCTGGAGCAGCGCGAACTCGACCGCGGTCAGCTCCACCTCGCGGCCATCGGCGCGCACTCGCAGGCTGTCCTGGTCCAGACGCAACAGGTCTTGCTCGGATTGCGCGTTAGCATGTTGGGCACCCCGGCGCAGCACCGCCTTGACGCGTGCGACCACCTCGCGCGGGCTGTAGGGCTTGCAGACGTAGTCGTCGGCACCGAGTTCGAGGCCGATCAGACGGTCGACCTCCTCCACCCGTGCCGTGGTCATGATGATGGGCACCTCCGAGAAGGCGCGCAGCTCGCGGCAAATCGCAAGCCCGTCCTTGCCCGGCAGCATCAGATCCAGCAGCACCAGCGCAGGGTCGTTGTCGCGGACCCATTGCACGACGCCGCTACCCTCTAGCAGCAGATCGGCCTCATAGCCGGATGCCTTGAGATAGTCCCGCAGCAGCTCCGCGAGGCGGGGTTCGTCTTCGACGACGAGGATGCGGTCGTTCATGTCGATGAGTCCGAGTGGGTTTTCGCGGGCAGGCGGATGCGGATACGCAGGCCGCCGAGCGGCGAGGCTTCGGCCGCGATGGCACCGCCATGGGCCTCGACGATGTTGCTCGCGATCGCGAGTCCGAGTCCGGCGCCACCTGTGGCGCGGCTGCGCGAGTCCTCGACACGGTACAGCCGCTCGAACAGGCGGGGCAGGGCGTCTTCAGGTGC
>JBATTL010000334.1:0-11099 GCA_049670525.1 Thiohalocapsa sp.
TCGGCGCTGAATGCTACGGTTGATCACATCATAACAAGGCCGCACTCGACGGGTGTAACGGTTTTGGTCAGTCTGGATCATGATTCAAGACCGCTCGGGGCGATGAAAGGAATCAACGTTGGTGACCAACTAGAGTGCGCAAGATATGCACCATATGGAGCGCGGGTGGCGGCTACAAGGCCGGCGGGACCGTTTGGCGCCTGACAATGCACTAATCCAACGCATCAAACCCGGAATGGCAACAGATCCGAGCGATTTTGGTGCGGACCAAGGACGCACCCGTTTTCTCGGGCGACATTGTCGCGCTAACCCAGGGCCACCGGACATTGGCAGAAGTCGAGCGGTGCTCGGGGAAAACCTCAAGCCCCGGCTCAAGCGTCTGAACCGAGACCAGAGGCGGCTCGCTGCATGATCGACTTCATTTCGCGCACCGCCTCGATCAGTCCGCAGAACAACGCCCGCGCGATAATCGAATGGCCGATATTGAGTTCACTGATACCGGACAACGCGGCGACGGCGGTGACATTGTGGTAATCAAGCCCGTGGCCGGCGTTGACCTGCAACCCGAGGTCTCGACCAAAGGTCACCGCGCGGTCGATACGCGCGAGCTCCGCGGACCGGGCCGCGGGCGTTCCAGCCTCGGCGAAGGATCCCGTGTGGATCTCAACGACCGGCGCACCGATTTCGGCAGCCGCGTCGAGCTGCGCGGGATCGGCGTCGATGAACAGTGAGACCCGCACACCGGCATCGGCAAGCTTCGCGCAGAAGTCCCCGAGCTGGGCGCGACTGCCGACGACATCCAGACCGCCCTCGGTGGTTAGTTCTTCACGTCGCTCCGGCACGAGGCAGCAATCGGCGGGCCGGATCGCAACCGCGATGCGCCCCATCTCCTCAGTCGCGGCCATCTCCAGATTCATGCGCGTCTGCAGCATGTCGCGGAGCATCTCAACGTCACGGTCCTGGATGTGCCGGCGGTCCTCGCGCAAATGCAGGGTGATGGCATCTGCGCCGCCCTGCTCCGCCACCAACGCGGCCTGGATCGGTTCAGGATAACGGGTGCCGCGTGCCTGGCGCACAGTGGCGACGTGATCGATATTGACGCCGAGAAGAATCGGCGCGGCTCGAGTGCCGGTCATAGCAACCCCTTAATAATAAAGTAATTAGGTGCCCGCTATCAACCCACGCACCAATTGGCTTGCCTTTTCGTCCGCCTTGGGATTCGCCCCGGCAATCATCGGGGAGGCCCTGCTCCCGCGGGGCGCACTAAAGTCGAACATCGCCTTAGGCCCCACGCTCTCCGCTCTCGCCGTCGGACGGTGAAACAGTGGTTTTCGCACCGTTTCGGGCGGCAGATCTCGCCGCAAACAGCACCCGGCTATTCAAGGGCCGGTGACCGAGATGCGGCTCCAAGAGACATCGCGTCAAGTGGCGCGCCTCGCGGGCATGTACGCCCGACAATACGTCTCCGACCACTAGGCGCCGCAGGGTCTCTCCGCTGATCGCTCCATCCGTACCCGATGAGACCGCGGGCACCAACCCCTGTTCACGGCTGTAGAGGTATGCCTGCTCCGCACGCAGGGGAGGCCCGTCGTTGGACTCGCGGTCCAGCGCGGCTTGATAGCCCAATTCGGCCAAGAGACGAAGCTCGAAACGCCGCAGCGGCGTCTCCAGATCCTCCCCGTCGGCGAGCTCCTTGAGTACCACCTGATAAAACGCGAACAGCGCCGCGTGGGGGTCCTGACGTCCGAGCAACCGCATCAATAGTTCGTTGACATAGAACCCACAGAACAGCGCGTCGCCGGTCAGCGCCACCGGCCGTCCAGAGGGCTCGACACGGACCATTGTCGCGACCTCGCCGCGTCCGGTCCAAGACACCAGGATCGGCGTAAACGGCTGCAACAGCGCTGAGCCGGGTGACCGACGGCGTTTGGCGCCCTTGGCCAACAACGGTAAGCGCCCGTGCTCGGCTGTGAACAGTTCCACCAGCAGACTGGTGTCGGAATAATCGCGCCGATGCAGGACAAACGCGGGCTGCATCCGATCACGGGTCTCGGTGTTCTTGGACCGAATGTGGGTGTTCAATTGGACGCTGATGCGAAGTGGGCCGGTGACCTTGACCGGACGAACCTATCGGCACGCCTACTGGTCACCGTAGCCAAGGCTAGCCAGGGCGGCCTCGTCGCTGCTCCAGCTATCCTTGACCTTGACCCAGACCTCCAGATGAACCGGGCATTGAAACAGGCGCTGCATTGCCTGGCGGGCTTCGGTTGCGGCACCCTTCAGCGCTTCGCCGCGATGACCGATGACGACGCCCTTCTGGCTCGGGCGCTCGACCCAAACCAGCGCGTGGATTAGATACCGCCCGCCCTGATCTTCAAATCGCTCGATCTCAACCGTGGTGCGATACGGGAGCTCTTGGGCGTAGCGGCGGGTCAATTGCTCACGCACCAGTTCAGCGGCCAAAAAACGTTCCGAGCGATCGGTGAGTTGATCCGGGGGAAACAGGTTCTCACCCTTCGGAAGCCGGGTGAGGATGAGCTGCTCCAACCGATCGACCTGATCACCACTCTTAGCCGACACCGGCACGATGGCTTCGAAGTCATGGCGCTGCGACAGCTGCTGCAGATACGGGAGCAAGCCGGTCTTGTCGCGGACGCGGTCGACTTTATTGACCGCGGCGATCACCGGCACCCCAGCCTCCGAAACGGCGCTCAGCGCCAGTTCGTCTTCGCGAGTGAATCGTTGCGCCTCGACCACCAACAGAGGCAAGTCGACGTCGGCAATGGCGGCGCGCGCGGTCCGGTTCAGATGACGATTCAACGCACTCCCACCACGCTGATGTATTCCCGGCGTATCGACGAAAAGAATCTGGCCCCCGTCCAAGGTCTTGACACCGAGGATTGAGTGTCTTGTGGTCTGCGCCTTGTGCGAGGTAATCGCAAGCTTCTGCCCGATCATCCGGTTCAGGAGTGTCGACTTGCCGACGTTGGGGCGGCCGATGATGGCCACGGTGCCGCACTGATTAGTCATGGTTGGAATGTCCTTTCAGCAGCGCGAGCATCTGCTCGGCGGCCTCCTGTTCAGCCCGACGACGGCTCGTGCCGTCACCGACTGCGGCGCGGTCCGCATCGGTGAGCCGACAGCGCACCGCGAATCGCTGCGCGTGCTGCTGACCGCTGATCTCGACCACCTCGTACTCCGGCAAGGGTCGCCGTGCGGACTGGAGCAATTCCTGCAACTGCGTCTTCGGATCCTTCAGGGACTGCTGCTCCGCGACTCTGGCAAGCGACTCGGCAAACAGCCGAAGCAACATGTCACGGGCAGTAGAGAAACCCTTGTCGACATAGACCGCCCCGATCAGCGCTTCCAGCGCATCGGCCAGAATCGAGTCGCGGGTATATCCGCCAGTGCGCAGCTCTCCTGAGCCGAGTTTTAGGTAATCGCCAAGCCGAAGTCCGCGGGCGACGCGGGCGAGATTCTCCCGATTCACCAGGGATGCGCGCCGGCGACTCAACTCCCCCTCATCCGCGGAAGGAAATCGTTGCCAGAGGGCCTCGGCTATGACAAGCCCCAGCATGGCGTCGCCTAGGAACTCGAGCCGCTCATTGTTCACCGGTCCGACGCTGCGATGGGTCAGCGCTTGCTCGAACAAGTCCTTGCGCAGCAGATCGTCACCGAGTAGTGCCACCATCAGTTGGTGGGGATCACCGTTCAAGGCTTCTCGTAAGTCTCGCTATAGACGAAGTGCATGACGACGTCGACATTCATAAAGACGTGTTTCTGAACCTCATAATCGGCGGTCAACTCCAGACCGTCCTTAGCTCTTCTGATCTTGAAACTCTTAGGGTCAATCGTGCGCACATCGTTGATGTACAGCTGAGACGAAAGCGCGTTCATGATTTTCCGTGGCCCACCCGCGATGACGTCCTCCTTTGCATGCAACGACGCCATGCTGGCGCGAACCTGCATGAAGGTCATATAGGCCGGAATCATATTCACGGCCAGATTCCCGAAAAACACCACCAAGACGATAACGATCAGGACGATTCCCAAACTCGCACCGCGTTGCGGCCTCAAACGTCGACGCATGGTTACAGATCTTGCGGCTTGAACGTTCAACGAATGACATCACCGAGGCGATTGAAAGCGATCGGGAAGCCCTCGCGTTGGCCGTCCCAGTTCATCCAGATCGCGAACGCCTTGCCGACGAGGTTTTGCTCCGGCACAAATCCCCAGCAGCGGCTATCGTTGCTGTTATCGCGATTATCACCCATAACGAAATAGGCACCATCTGGAACCTCGATCGGCCCGGATGCCAAGACGCTGCACCCTCCGGGCAAATCACCGGCGCGGGGGTTGATCAGGATCTCGTGTTCGACACCCTCGATGTCTTCAACGGCCCTCGATGCGCCCGTGTGTCCCTTGCCGGCACCGCCACCGACATAAGACGGAAGAGCGATCTGACGCATGGGCTGACCGTTCACGTAGAGCGTCTTGTTGCGATAGTAGATCTGATCGCCGGGCACCGCCACCACGCGCTTGATGTAGTCGATGGACTCGTCCTTGGGAAATCGAAAGACCACCACATCGCCACGCTCCGGCTCGCCGAGGTTCAGGAACTTCGAGTTCAGGACCGGCCAACGCAGCCCGTAGGAAAACTTGTTGACGAGAATGAAGTCGCCGACCAATAGCGTAGGCATCATCGAACCCGACGGAATGCGGAATGGCTCGACAATGAACGAGCGCAGCACCAACACCACCAGAATGACCGGAAAGAACGAACGGGCGTATTCGACCAGCAGGGGCTCCCGGTAGCCCGATGCTGCAGTTTCACGGGCGCCGTGCCCATCGACGCCAGCGCTGGCCATCTGCTCGGCGAGCCGCCGACGCTTGGGCGCTAGTAGCACCGCGTCCAGCAGCCAGATACCACCGGTGACGGCCGTGGCGGCGACGAGAAAAGTTGGAAAATCAAAGCTCATGATTCTAGTTTCGAATTGTCTGGACCGCGACGGCTGGCGCGATTCGGCCCATATGGATGACCCGCTCGGTGATCCAATCACCGAGCGGCCTTTGACAACAGGCGCTATTCCTCAACTCAAGGGCTGGAGGCGTCCGGCGTTAGGCCAGCGTCGGGAGGGCGAGCGCTAATTATCTTTGCCCGACTGGAGTACCGCAAGGAAGGCTTCCTGGGGGATCTCCACTCTGCCCACTTGTTTCATGCGTTTCTTACCCGCCTTTTGCTTTTCGAGCAGTTTGCGTTTACGCGTCACGTCGCCGCCATAACACTTCGCGGTCACATTCTTTCTTAGCGCCTTCACCGTTGTGCGGGCGATGATCTTGGTACCGATCGCCGCCTGGATTGCGACCTCGTACATTTGTCGGGGAATCAGTTCTTTCATTCGCTCGGTCAGTTCACGACCGCGCAGTTGGGAGTGACCCCGGTGCACGATCAGTGACAATGCGTCGACGCGGTCACCGTTGATCAGGATGTCCAACTTGACCAGATCTGCCACGTCGAAGCGCTTGAACTCGTACTCGAACGACGCGTAGCCGCGACTCACGGATTTGAGCCGATCGAAAAAGTCGAGCACCACTTCATTTAGCGGCAGTTCGTAGGCGACCTGAACCTGGCCACCGAGATACTGGATCTGCTTCTGAACGCCGCGTTTCTCGATGCACAGGTTGATCACCCCGCCCAGCAGATCCTGCGGCACCAGGATGTGAGCCTCGATGATGGGCTCGCGAATCTCGCTAATTTTGCCCAACTCCGGCAAATTGGCGGGATTATCCACCTTGATAATCTCGCCGTCAGATTGCATGACCTCGTAGATGACCGTCGGCGCGGTCGTGATCAAGTCCATGTCGTATTCGCGCTCGAGGCGTTCCTGGATGATGTCCATGTGCAATAGACCGAGGAAGCCACAGCGAAAGCCGAAACCCAGCGCCTGAGAGGTCTCGGGCTCGTAGAACAGCGCGGACTCATTGAGTCTGAGCTTGCGCAGGGCATCCCGGAGATCCTCATAGTCGTCCGACGAGACCGGGTAGAGACCGGCGAAGACCCGCGGCTGCACCTCGCGAAAACCGGGCAGACGGGCATCTGCTGGCCGGTCTGCACCAGTCACGGTGTCCCCCACCGGTGCGCCATCGATCTCCTTGATACCGGCCACCAGGAAGCCGACCTCGCCGGGACCGAGCATGGCGCGCTCCGTCTTCTTCGGCGTGAACACGCCAATGCTGTCGGCCTGATGCACGCGTCCCGTGGACATCACCTTGATCTTGCTGCGTTTGCCGATGCTTCCATTGATGACGCGAATCAGGGAAACGACACCGACATAGGAATCGAACCATGAATCGATGATCAATGCCTGCAACGGCCCGTCCGGATCGCCCTGAGGTGGTGGCACCTTGGCCACCAGCATTTCCAACAGATCCGGGATGCCTTCCCCGGTCTTTGCGCTGACGCGCAATGCATCGGTAGCGTCGAGACCAATGATCTCCTCGATTTCACGGATGACCCGATCCGGCTCCGCGGAGGGCAGGTCGATCTTGTTCAGGACCGGCAACACTTCCAACCCGAGATCGATCGCCGTGTAGCAATTGGCCACGCTCTGAGCCTCGACCCCCTGGGCAGCATCAACGACCAGCAGCGCCCCCTCGCAAGCGGCGAGGGACCGGGACACCTCGTACGAGAAATCGACGTGCCCCGGTGTGTCGATGAAGTTGAGCTCATAGATCTCGCCGTCCTTGGCTGGAAAGTCCAGGGTGACGCTCTGCGCCTTGATCGTGATGCCGCGTTCCCGCTCCAGATCCATCGAATCGAGCACCTGGGCCGACATCTCGCGCGCCGTCAATGTCCCGCAATGCTGGATAAAGCGGTCGGCGATGGTCGACTTGCCATGGTCGATATGAGCAATGATCGAAAAGTTGCGAATGTGCTTGAGATCCGACATCTGTGGATGCTGGTCCTTGTCAGTACTGGGCGAAAATGAGCGCCGGGGCCAGGTTATTGGGCAACCAGTTCGCGGTACGCGAAGCACCGCAGGAGGCGCGGAACAAAAGCCCGGCCAAGATCTGACTCTAGCCCCACCAGGATGCGAAGCGTCTTGCCACGAACCCTGAATATGCGGTTAATCTGGGGTTCGAAATCAACCCCACGCGTGGAGCCAAAATCCGGTTCCGGCGAGGGACTCGGACAGAGCCGTCCCAGGGTAACTCCCTAATTTACCAGAAACTGCGACTGAGTATTCGCCCCTAGCCGCACTAGCCGCAAATGAGAAGGCAAACGATCGCGCGGAGAAGAAATTGCCGTCGCGTCGGGATGGATAGAGCTGAGGCCGGTTCGTTCGGCTAGTCCGCTGGCATGCGAATCGGATAGAACATGCGTCCATCACCGCGTTGTACCAAGACGGCGACGGATTGACCTGCCTTGACGTCGTCCAGCAGGGCCCGGAAACCTTGCGCATCGAGAACGGGCTGATTGTTGAAGCTGATGACGATATCGCCAGCGCGAACCCCACCCTGCTGCGCGGGTCCCTCCTCGACGCTCTCCACCAGCACGCCGCCGTCTTCGATTCCAAGCTGCTCCCGCTCTTCGTCGGTCAGGTCCTTGACCACCAACCCAAGGCGGTTCGCCGCCGCCGGTTCCAGTTGCCCTGAGGCCACGATGACTTCGCTGTCTTCGGGCAATTCCGCCAGCATGACGGGCAAATCGATCACTTCACCCGCGCGCAAGACCTGAAGCCGCGCCTCGGTGCCCACTTTTGCGACTCCTACCAGCGGGGGCAGGTTGCTAGAAGTTGCGATTTCCTTGCCGTTGAAGCTGAGCACAATATCGCCGGAGCGAAGCCCGGCGGCTTCCGCCGGACTGCCGCGCAGCACCTGGGCGACCAGCGCGCCCCTTGGGTGCCGCATGTCGAAGGTCTCGGCCAACTCCCGGGTCACGTCCTGTATCAGTACACCGAGCCAGCCTCGGCTGACGCGCCCCTTCTCCTTGAGCTGGTCCACGACATCCATTGCGACTTCGATCGGGATCGCGAACGACAGACCCATGAATCCGCCAGTCCGGCTATAAATCTGGGAATTCACACCGATGACGTCACCCTCGAGGTTGAACAGTGGGCCGCCGGAATTGCCTGGGTTGATGGCGACGTCGGTTTGAATGAACGGCACGTAATTCTCAGTCGGCAGGCTGCGGCCCTTGGCGCTGACGATTCCAGCAGTCGCGGAGTGCTCGAAACCAAAGGGAGAGCCGATGGCCAGCACCCATTCACCGACCTTCAAGTCCACTGCCGAGCCGATGCGAACGGATGGCAGATCCGCGCCGTCGACCTTCAACAATGCGATATCGCTGCGTTCATCCGCACCGATGATCTGGGCCACGAACTCACGCCGATCGCTGGTGCGCACAATGATCTCATCGGCAGCCTCGACCACGTGCGAGTTGGTCAGCACATAGCCGTCTGGTGACACGATGAATCCCGAGCCGAGGGAGCGGCTGGGATCACTGTCTTCCGGCAACTGCCCCTCGTCGCCAAAGAAACGCTGGAAGAAATCGTATAAGGGGCTATCTTCGGGCAAACCCTCCTCACCACCGAAATCCTGCGGCCCCAACACCTCAGTCTGCTTGGTGCTGATATTCACGACCGCGGGTCCATTGCGCTCCACCAAGACGGTGAAATCGGGTAGCGCCCGGTTGAGGGTCAACCCGGTGGTACGCGTATCGCCTGCTAAGGTAAGGGACGAAGACCAAGGTCCAAAGCAGAGCAGCAGTGCGGCGACAAGCGAGGCAAAGGGGATACGCATGGGGTCCGGAATCGACAAGGATAGTGAGAAGTGATCCGTCGCTCGTCACGCGCGTTTCAGGCCGCACCCGACCGCGGGCTCAGACGCAAAGATAGCAGACCTACAAACCACTGCGTCGACTATCGTGGGAAGGACACGTCACGCATCGGGTGGCGGAAATCGAATCGCCCGCGATGCGCGTCGCCGGAGCGCTTCGGCTTGTCGTGAAATTAGAGCAGTCCCACGTCGGTTCGGGTCGCACCTTGATGCCTCAGCATCACCGGCCGATAACGTGGATTAGCGGCGAGCCGGGCGCTGTAGCCCCGGAGCCATAGGAAGGATAGCGCGAACCCGAGTAACCCGCCGACGAGCGACGCGAGCTCCTGCGTCCATGAGCCAGTGGCGACCGCAAGTTCGCGGGCGAAAATAGCCCCGAGAATGAGCCCGAACAGGGGCACCAAATAGGCGGAGAAAGCTGCGCGCAGCAGCGCCGCCTCCGGAACGCCGAGGATCACCCGATCACCGATCTGGGCGCCAAGGACGTTATCGACCCGTAACCGCAACGGCCGTCGCCCAAGAAAGCGGTCCAGCAACGACGTGCCGCAGGCAGCGCTCGCCCCGCAACTCCCGCAGGCGCCACGGCGCACCGCCTCGATTTCGGCGATCTCAGGATCGCTGGCGATCACAATTGCCTGCTCTTCGATCAAGGCGAAATGCCCCCAAATGCCCCCAGTGGAACGGCAGAAGCCTGCTCGCCAGCCCAAGCCTCACTCTAATCGGTGCGTGGAGTCACTGCAAATGCCGCTGACTGGCGTCGCAGACGCTCAATCCGTTTGGTTGGGAGGTGGAGGTTTCAAACCGTCCAACAGTAACCGGGCCGTTCGCTCGGGCACTTCGCCGATTGCGATCGCATGATGGCCGGCGATGCGGCGGCCAGCCGCCGTGATCGCCCCGATGCGGGTCACACCATTAAGACCACCATCGTCGCCGGGCTCGATGTAGACGGACGCCGAAGCGATCCCGTCGCTGACGAGGAGATGCTCCATTGCAGCAGCGGGAACGACAGGGTTCGGATCCGTTACGACCACGAAACCCGGCGGCATCGTGCTAAAGCTCCACCGACTGCGGATCTCCGCAGGCGGTTGGGGATGATGATCCTCGGTCGCAGGAGGCACCGACGCAACGGGCGCGGCAGAGGGTGGATAGACCTCGACATGCGTGAACATCACCTGCTCGATGGGCTCCGCGGCATCGTCCATTAGGTCGATTTTCAACGGCAGGCTGGTCTCACGATCGATAAAGTACCGATAGCCGTAGCGGTAATTGTCGATCGGCACAATTCCAACGACGTCGGTGTCCCGTCCGGCGATACGAGCGTCTCCCAAGGCGTGCAACAAATAATACTTTCGGATACGCGCGAAGTCGAAAGGGACGCCCCGCAGCACGGCGTCGCCGTGCTGAACGCGAGGCACCGAGAATGATCGGGTGTCAGGCATCATGCAGGTCACGCCGCGCTCATTGCGGGCCACAGCCCGGATCGGACCACTCAAAGCAAGCAGACTTTCCTTGGAGACGCCGTCATGAATCCGGTGAGCGATCCGAAGCGTCGCCAACTGATGCCCGTGGAGATAGACGAGCGTACCCTCATACTCAATCTCTCGCTGCGCTGAGAACATACGCTCGAGCAGAACTTCCGGGGCATGGTTCAGTGCCTCATGGGAAGACCCTGCCCGTTCGTCCCCAGCGGCTGAAAGCGACACCAGGGCAGTGAGCCCCAACGACAAATAGCTTAGCGTTTGCGCGGCGCCACTCATCCGCGATCCATCCCACGCCTCACGCAACCGCGGGTCATTGCCGGCTTTCGTATCCGACGACGGCCGCATAGGAAACGAGCCCCGATAGACCAGGACCCGGAGCGCGCTCGTGATGATTAATGACCAATTGATCGAGTCTGCCGCGAAGCAGCGGATCGTCACGCTGCCATCGCCGGTCCGATTCCGCAATAAGGGATCGGCCCTGACGATCCAAGGCGGGGGGATCGACAACGTCCACCGGGCCCAGGGGCACTAGAAACACTGCGACCAGCGCAAGACCCGCGGCAAGCGCCGTGGCGAGTGGAGCCGCCGAGCGCAGTCGCCCGGTTGCGGGCCTTGGTGTAATCGGGACGACGTTCTCGCTCGTTAAGCGGTCGCGAACCTGTGACGCAACCCAAGCCGCGTCGCGATTGACGTGCTCGTGACGCAAAACCCGCCCAATCAGGTGATAGCGCTCCCAAACCAGCTTCAAGTCGGTGTCCGCAAGCAAACGGTCGATAGTAT
>JBATTL010000335.1:0-2127 GCA_049670525.1 Thiohalocapsa sp.
GGAGACACTGGGCACCGAGCGTAACGTTGCTCGCGACGCGGTGCTGGAGCGCGCCGGTGCCCTAAGCAGGGCGCGACAGGAAGCCGCGATGCGTCTCGGCACCACTGTCACCGACGCCATGCAGGCACTTGGCATGGTCGGCGGGCGTTTTGCGGTGGAAGTATCGACCCGGGAGGGGGACAAGATCGGGGCGACCGGTCTCGACGAGGTCGCGTTTCAGGTCAGCGCCAACCCCGGCCAGCCGCTACAATCCCTGACCAAGGTGGCCTCCGGGGGTGAGCTCTCGCGCATCAGCCTGGCGATCCAGGTCGCCACCGCGGAAGTCGGCATCATCCCAACCCTCGTTTTTGACGAGGTCGACGTTGGCATCGGCGGTGGTATCGCCGAGATCGTTGGCCGGCTACTGCGACGGCTTGGCAATGCGCGCCAGGTGCTATGCGTCACCCACTTGCCGCAGGTTGCGGCTCAAGCCCACCAACAACTCCGGGTACAGAAACAGGCCGTTGCCGGCCAGACTTACACCGAAATCCAGCCTTTGGCGACGGAGCAGCGCGTCGATGAGATCGCCCGCATGCTTGGGGGCACGGAAATCACGGCAACCACCCGTGCCCACGCGGCGGAGATGCTGACCGGGGCAAGTGGGTCCGACGCGTGAGCGCCGCCAGGGCAGCTACCGCGGTTCGCCGAATTCCTCCAGATCGGTGGGCTTTCTAGTCTCTGGGTTGAGCAATACCGACAAAACCAAGCCGGTGGCGGCCTAAACCGACGCGCCGACCTTGGTGCCGTTGCTATCACACGACATCAAACCGCTCGAACTGCATTGTGAACTGCCCACGACCCTGGGTCATGCTCCGCAGTTCGGTGGTGTAACCGAGCAGACCCTGCAACGCGACTTCGCAGGCAATGGCGGCGACCCCGTCGCGGCTATCGGTCGCCTGAATCAGCGAATGGCGCTGCTGTAGGTCCCCGAGCACGACCCCGAGGTTGTCCTCGGGCACGATGACCTCGACGCGCATGACCGGGTGCAATGCAGCCGGCCCCGCGTCCGCGATCGCCTTTGCCAGGGCCTGTGACGTCGCCGCGGCCAATGCGTCCGAGGTCGATGCAGGACCAAATAGCTCGACCTCGATCAGTTGCACGGCTATGTCTTGCATGGGCGCGCCCTGCTCAGGCCCGGCGGTCAGGCTACCGGAAATGGCATCAAGCACCGCGGCGAGCTGCTCGCGACGCATTTCGACGCCTTCCGGGCTGACCCGGGGGACGGCGGCAATGTCGTTGCCATCGCCGCGTGCGCGCGGAACGACTCGCAGCTGGACCTGGGCTCTAAGTTCCGATTGCTTGCCATCGGGGCTCTCGGGCCGCGCATACAGGACATCGGCGGCGGCCGGTCGTGTGATGGTCTCACGCACGGCCACCGCCGGACGACCGCTGCGGACCTGCAGGTGAAACTCGCGCTCAAGGCGCTCAATAATGATCTGCAGATGTAGTTCGCCCATTCCCCTGAGCAAGCGCTGGCCGGTCTCCGGGTCATCGGCCACCTGTAGGCTAGGATCCTCCTGGACGAGCTTATCCAGTGCCTCGACGAGTTTGCTCTCATCCGCGCCGGCCGCGGGCTCGATGGCGAGACTAAGCACTGGTTCGCGCTGGTCGATGCGTTCGAGGGTCAAGAGGTGACCCGGCGCGCAGAGGGTATCGCCGGTGGACGCATGACGCAGACCGGCGAGCAGGACGATTTGACCAGGGTCAGCATGATTCAGGCGTGTCTTGCGTCCGGCGTCCGTGTCAAAAATGCGCGCCACCTGCTCGGTCACCGTGCGCCCGTCGCTGGTCAGAAACGAGACCTTGTCCCCAGGCGTCAGCCGGTTGCGGTAGACGCGGGTGAAGCAATGCCGCCGCCCATCCCACATCTGCACCTTGAACACAAGCGCGGTCAAGGGTCCCTTGCCGCCGAGCGCGATCTCCTCGCTGCCACCTTCGGGCAGGAGCGCGAGCGCCGGCGGTCGATCCAGCGGCGCCGGCAGCAGGTCGACCGCCGCGTCCATGACGGGCTGGACACCAAAATTTCGGAGTGCGCTGCCGCCGAAGCACGGAAAAAGGGTGCCGTCCAGCGTTCCCTTGCGCAGAGAC
>JBATTL010000336.1:0-2729 GCA_049670525.1 Thiohalocapsa sp.
GCGCTGCCAACACAACTCGGCGTGACCGACCTCGGCTGCGATAACATGCGCGCAAAGCGCTTTCCCGCGCCCTGGAGCGGAAGACCTGTGGTCGGTCTTCGCACAATCCCGGCACCACCGAGAAACAAAATGGCCCTCGACTATTTCGCCCTCGGGCTCCTGTTCTTCGTCGCCGTCGCGCTCTTCTACGGAATGATCGTTCTACACGACATCCCCTACGAAATCGCGAAGAGCCGCAACCATCCGCAGCAGGATGCGATCCACGTGGCCGGTTGGGTCAGCTTGTTCACGCTGCATGCGATCTGGCCCTTTCTCTGGGTCTGGGCAACGCTGTACCGGGAAGATCGGGGCTGGGGCTTTCAGCAGGGTCTGCGCGAGGCCAACGATGACCTAGCAGGGGTCCATGCGGAAATGCGTGCCCTGAAGCAGCGAATACAGACCCTGGAAGGGGTATCCGAACCGAGTGGCGCCGAGGCGACATCGACGGCACGGGGTGCCCCCTACACCGGGGCTTCGACGAAGGCAAACCCAGCCGCGGCGTTCTCGGAAACACCGCAAGGCGAGGCATAAGGAGAGGCCGATGGATTTACTGTTGATTCTCACTTACGCCGCACTCTGCATCGCGCTATTCAAGGTTTTCAAGATCCCGCTCAATAAGTGGACGGTCCCGACGGCCGTCCTCGGCGGTGTCGTGCTGATCGGCGCGCTGCTGTTGACGATGAACTACAACCACCCTTATTCCGAGACCTTCCGCCAGTATTTCATCACGACGCCAATCATCCCGGAGGTGCGCGGACGGGTCACCGAGGTACCTGTGCAGGCCAACGCATCGGTCGATAAGGGAGAGATCTTGTTCAAGGTCGATCCAACACCCTTTGAGGAAGCGATCGCGTCCATCGAGGCGAGGCTTGCTGCGGCGACCAAGGACCTGGCACGCTCCGAAGAGCTGTTCGCAAAACAGGCGGCTTCCGAGCGATCCGTGGATCAGACCCAAGCGGAAGTGGACGATCTGCGTGCCAAGCTCGATGACGCGCGCTTCGACCTCGAACAGACCGTGGTCACCGCCCCCGATCATGGCTATGTGACCCAACTGGCGCTCCGGCCCGGCATGATGGCACTGCCATTCACGCCGAATCCTGTCATGAGCTTCGTGCATGACGGCGACGACAGCTTCATCGGCTGGTTCCGGCAGGAATACCTGTTGCGACTCGAGCCCGGAAGCGATGCGGAGGTGATCTTCGACGGCATCCCCGGCGTCATCTTCGCGGCCAAAGTCGACCGCCTGTTGCCGGCCATCGCCGAGGGACAGATCAAGGCCAGTTCCGATCTCATCTCCTACACCGGCGAGCAGCAAGCCGGCCGCGTCGCCGCGATCATCAGCGTCACGGACCCCAAGTTCGAGAACTACCGCGACATCTTGCCGGATGGCGCCTATGGCCAGGCCGCCATTTACACCGAACATTTCCATCATGTCGGCATCATGCGCAAGGTCCTACTGCGCATGGCCAGCTGGATAAACTACGTGCTCCCGCTGCACTGAGCCCAGCGCCGCCGAGCAGATTCGCGACCTTAGTCGACTAACCAGGTGTCAACCAACAATGCAATGGGAACCCGTCATCGGGCTGGAGATCCACACCCAGCTCGCCACCGAATCCAAAATCTTCTCCGGGGCGTCCACCGCATTCGGCGCCGAGCCTAACACCCAAGCCTGCGCTGTCGATCTAGGCCTGCCCGGTGTATTGCCGGTGCTGAACCTGGGCGCGGTGCAGCGGGCGGTGCGCTTTGGCCGCGCCATCGGGGCAGAGATCGCAGCCCGCTCGATCTTTGCGCGCAAGAATTATTTTTATCCGGACCTGCCCAAGGGCTACCAAATCAGCCAGTACGAGCTGCCGGTGGTGGGCAAGGGCGAGGTTGAAATCGTGCTGGACGACGGCAGCGTGAAGATGGTCGGCGTGACTCGCGCTCACCTAGAGGAAGACGCCGGCAAATCTCTGCACGAGGACTTCGACGGTATGACCGGCATCGACCTGAACCGCGCCGGCACACCATTGCTTGAGATCGTCTCCGAACCGGACATGCGCTCACCGGAGGAGGCAGTCGCCTACGCGCGGAAGATTCACCAGCTTGTGCGTTGGATCGGCATCAGCGACGGCAACATGCAGGAGGGCTCGTTCCGGGTCGATGCCAACATCTCGCTTCGCCCCAAGGGCGAGGAACAGTTCGGCACGCGCGCCGAGATTAAGAACATCAACTCCTTTAGGTTCCTGCAAAAGGCCATCGAGTTCGAAATCGAACGCCAGGCGGACATCCTAGAAGACGGCGGAAAGATCGCACAGGAGACGCGTCTGTATGACGCCAACAAAGACGAAACCCGTTTGATGCGCAGCAAGGAAGAAGCCAACGACTATCGTTACTTCCCGGACCCGGACCTGCTGCCCCTGGAGGTCGACGACGGCTTCATCGAACAGGCCACCGCCGACCTTCCGAGGCTACCTGATGCGATACGCGTCGAATTGGTCAGTGCCTTTGGTCTCGCGGAGTATGACGCCAGTCTGCTCACGACGAGCCGCGGCACGGCAGAGTTTTTTTATCAACTTGCCGAGTATTGTGAACCAAGGCTTGCCGCAAACTGGGTCACCGGGGAACTCGCTGCAGCGCTGAATCGCTCGGGGCTTGAAATAGAGGTGAGCCCCATCTCGGCGGCGCAGTTGGGCAAGCTACTCCAGCGC
>JBATTL010000337.1:0-2814 GCA_049670525.1 Thiohalocapsa sp.
GGTCGTAGCTCACAGAGACCGCCGGCCGATGGCCGTCAGCCCGCTTCAATGACGGTATGCTTTCGGCAACCGCCGGGTTCACCGGAGCAATCTTCGCCGGAGCAATCTTCGCGCCCGCCCCGACAAGCCGTTCCGAGCGCGCACGATCCAAAGCTTGTTTTATGCGGTCCATCTGATCAGCCCAAGTGTCCGAAACAGGCTTGCCGTCGGCAGATAATCCTCGATTCTTCGCAGCAGCGTAAACCACAACAGGTCCAGCGGCATGAAAAAGAAGTGCACCGCGGCAACGCCTGCCACCGCGCAAACGGCCGCGGCTCCAGCGAGCACTGCCCTTTTGCGGACACGTCGCCGGCGGTCCTCCGGCACCCCGATGTAGGGGATCACCGCCAGCGGCGGCGCGCCGGTGATGGCGAGCACCGCCTTTGCGCCACGCAGCCCCTTGTCCAGCAACTCCCGCAACGCCAGGTGCCCGGCGCCAGCACCGACCGATAGCACCATGCCCAACATCATGATCGCCGGGCGGTTCGGCTTCACCGGTTCATCGGCAACAACCGGGGGTTCGATCAGAGTAAACCGCTCCGCCTTGCGCTCGCTTTCCAGGGCCTGTGCGAGTTCCGCCTCGAGCTGCTTGTCCTTGACCTCGCGGTATTTGGACAGGGTGTTTTCGTATCCGAGTGTCAGGCTGCGGTACTCGCGTTCGATATTCGGCGCCTCGAGCAAACGCTGTTCGTAAACCTGGATGCGTTCGTTAAGCGCCTGCTGAGATTCCAGCAGCATTTGTCGGTCGAGCTTCTTGGCTTCAAGTCGGGACTCGAGCTGCACGAACGCGGGGTTCTGGGGCGGCAGCGCTTGCGGCTCATCGCCACCGCCCCTTCCGGCATTCGCGATCTGGCTGTCCACTTGAGCGAGATTGCGCTCAAGTCTTTGCACATCGGGATGCTTCGCCGAGTAGCGTTCTCGCGCCGCGCCCAGCTCGCGCAACAAATCGGCGCGCTGCCGACGAAGCTCCGCCGCACCAGAACGTCCAACCTCCTTGCGCAGGGCCGAGATCTCCCGTTCCATCTGCATCCGATCCGGATGTGTCGATGCGTAGCGCGCGGCGATACCAACATACTGGGTCTCAAGGGCTTGCAGCCTGGCCTGCGGACTGACGGCTCCCTGCGGATCGCCCGAGGTGGCAACCACCAGCCTTGGGTCGAGCTGATCGAGTTCGGATTCAAGATAGAGTTCCTGCTCTTCCAACATCCGCAGCGACAGGGCGTTGTCCCGCATCTGCTGCTCCGCCCGCGCCATCAACTCACGATTCGTGGCCAACAGTTCCGGGAGATTATCGCCATGCGCTTGTTTGAACTCGGAGAGGGATGCTTCGAGTTCTCGGATCTGGTCGGCGAGGCGTTCCGCCTCGTCGCGCAGAAAGGCGGAGGCCTCCTCAACTGCCGCCTCACGCTGTCGCAGGTTCTCGTTCAGGAAGAGCGAGAGCAATTCATTCGTGACCTTTTGGGCCAATCCCGCCGAGGGGCTCTCATAGGAAAGCGAAAACGCGATCGTTGCCTGCTTCGAACTGCCGCTGCGCGGGTCCACGACGTCCGCGCTGATCATGTCAAGACCGACATTCCGCCGCATCTCCGCCACCGCGGCATTAAGGCTGACTTTGCGGCGGATGCCGGGGTAGAGATCGTATTTCTGGATAATCTCGCCCAGGTTCTTGGTCGTCATCACGCGTTGCTTAATGACCTGGATGCGCTGATCGGCGAAGCTTGTGACCGTCGTACGGATCAGATCGGCCGGAATCTCCTGCTGTTCGATCAGGATGGTCGCGGTTGAGCGATAGACCGGGGGCAAGGTCAGGGCGACGACGACGGCGATGGGCGCCAACAGGACGATCGGCAGAATAAGCTGCCATTTCCGGCGCTTTAGGATCGCCAGGTAGTCCTCGATGGTTAGAAGCGGTTCTTCCACGAGCTGGGGTCGTAAATCAGGTTTGTAGCAAAAGCTTGTGTACAGGTTGTCGGGTCATGGGTCGTGGAGCGGAAGCTCCTATTGAGCCAGGAATCTTAGCATTTTCTGTGCCGACCATTGCGCTTCAAGTCGAGTGCAGCATTGTCCCGACTGGTCAGAGGTCTGAGAACCAATTTCGAAAACATGGAAGCCGTGCTGTTTCCCGTCTGCGAGCGTCGTGACGCAGAGACTCGGGCTGGGGCTGGGGCACCGGAGACTCCCTGGTCGGCGGCTTTCGGCGCGACGCCGTTTCACTGTGCAATGGAGGACGTTCCTTGATGGTGAGGACTGAGCTTCTTGGTCAATACCCCCAGTCTTTACTCCAGGCTAACGTAAGAAATACAGCATTTGCCTCGGCATTGCCCGGAACTTCCTCACGTTTCTGCCACCGATAACGATAGCCGGCGTTTAGAGTCCAAGCTGGTCGCAGCACGTAGGTCACTCGGAGGGCCGCGTCCGCATATTTGCGATCCGATAGGCTGGATTCACCATCCGGTTGGCGGTTGCGGTATCCGGACGTGTCGAAGCCGACACGCCAACGCTCGGTGAACGGATAATCGAGCCGAAATGATACCCCGGTCGTGTCCAAAACGTCGGCATTGCCGCTCGGCGCCAGTTCGCGGGTCGCTTGAAAACTGAGACCCCCACCCCTGTCAAAACGCTTGCCAAGGTTAAGCGTGTACGTGGGTCCGGTGCTTTGCTGGTTGATGCGCGAGCCGAAGAGATCCGAGAAGCTGGCCTCGGTGCGTCGCAGTCCAAACAAAAAGTCCAGCGACCAGACCTCCGTGAGCAGGTAGTTGGCGCCCAGTTGGAAGG
>JBATTL010000338.1:0-7410 GCA_049670525.1 Thiohalocapsa sp.
GAGTTGCTCCAACTCGCCGTGGACGGCACACAGGGGTTGTCCGAACTGCTGATCTATGGCGCGGCGGAGGCTCACGCCCAACGCCTGGACGCGGCGAGCCGCGCGCTAATCGCCGATCAGGACCGCATGAGCCGTATCGCCGGCATCGGACAGGGCGCGGTGGGTCTGAGCGCGAACCTGACCCTCTGGGGCCTGCTCTGGCTCGGCATCCCACTGGTGGCAGACGGCGCGCTAGCGCCGCCGCAACTGGCTATGCTGGCGCTGTTCTCACTAGCCGCATTCGAGGCCGTCGCACCGCTGCCATTAGCGTTTCAGCAACTGGAGGCGACGTTGACCGCCGCACGCCGACTGTTCGCCATCGTCGATGCCGAGCCGGCGGTACTGGACCCGCTCGGCGCATCGCCGCGCCCGCGGGACAATGGCATCCGAATCCGGGACCTACACTTCAGCTATCCGGGCGCGGACCGCCCGGCGCTGGACGGACTCGACCTCGACCTGGACGAAGGGCGCCGCATCGCCATCGTCGGCGCCACCGGCTCCGGCAAGAGCACGTTGCTCAGTCTGCTGCTCGGCTTCTGGCGGCCTAACGCCGGTGAGATACTGCTGGGAGGCGAGCCGCTGGCCGCCTTCCACGGCGAGGATCTGCGCACGCGCATTGCGTTGGTGTCCCAGCATACACATCTCTTCGATACCAGCATCCGGGAGAACCTGCTGCTCGCGGCGCCGGAAGCGCCCCAGGGCCGGCTGGAGCAGGCCTGCGAGACGGCCCAGATTCATGATTTCATCCAGGCGTTGCCGGACGGCTACGACACCTGGGTCGGTGAGACCGGCGTGCGGGTGTCGGGCGGCCAGGCGAGACGCATCGCGATCGCCCGCGCATTACTGCGCGATGCGCTAATTCTGTTGTTGGACGAGCCCACGGAGGGCCTGGATGCTGCCACCGAGCGGGCGCTGATGGACGCTGTGCGGGTGCTGATGCAGGGCCGCACCACGCTCCTGATCACACATCGCCCGGTGGCCTTGGCGGACATGGACGAGATCCTGGTCATGAAACGCGGCCGTGTCGTCGAGCGCGGCACCCATCGCGAATTGCTCGCGGCCGAACACTATCCGCGGTTGCTGGGGTTGGTTTTTGAGTCGTCGCTCGGCGACGTTCCAGGTCACCGGCTACCAGTTAGCCGTGCTGGCCTCAACGACTTGGGTTAGCCGTTTTGGGCCGATCGGACCGCCCTGAGCTGGTCGAGCAATTCCAGTGCCTGCTCGCGCTCGGCGAAGTCCTGGTCGACACTGTTGCGCAGCGCGGCGACCAACTCGTCGATGGCTTCCTCGGTGCGGCCGAGCCCGTTCAGTGCGACCGCGATGTGGTAGCTGATGCCCGGGTCTGCCGCTGCCCGCGACCGGGCGTCACGCAGGTGCTTCAATCCTTCCGCGTACTCACCTTCCCCAACGAAGATCCAGCCCAGGGTGTCACCAATCTCGGGGGCGGAAGGGAGCAGGGCGTGCGCGCGCTTGGCGAAGGCCAGAGCGCGCTTGTCGCCCATCTGCTGGTAAACGACCGCGAGATTGTTCAGCAGCATCGGATTGTTCGGCGCCTCGGCTTTGGCCTGTTCAAACAATTCCAATGCCCTGTCATGCTGGCCAAGGGAGTAATACCCCTCCGCCAGGGTCTGTGTGACGACACCGTCTGCTGGGCTCCCGCCGGCCCATTGCTCTAGAAACGTCAGGGCCTCGGCGCCGCCCTCGGCATCGCGCTTCGCTTCATAGGCACGCAATGCCAACACCGGTGAACTACGCTTGCCAAGCGCGGCGACAAAACGGCCGAATGCTGCCACGTGCTCGCCTTGGCGCTGGTGGATCAATCCCATCAAATGATCGGCATAGGGCTCGTCCGGATACTCCACGGACAACGACTGGGCAAGCGGGATCGCTTCGGCAACCCGCCCGAGTTCGATCAGCATCTCCACGTATTTGATACGAGTCGGCAGGAACTCCGGCTCGCCCTCTGACGCTTTCTGCAGCGACCACAACGCGGCGTCCGGGTCGCCCGCCTCGCGCTGCAGCTGCGCGATTTCCAGCAGCATCGGCGCATTGTAGCCGGCCAGACTCGAACCGCGGCTTAGCGCAATCTGAGCGTTCGCGCGCTGGCCATTGGCGATGTAGGCACGGCTCAAGGTCGCGAGTAGTCGTGCATCGTCCGGATTCTCGGCGCGCAGCTGGATCGCCTCGGCCACCTCCACGGCCTTCTCGGGTTCGCGCATCCGCAGCAGCAGCTCGGCCTGATAGATGGCAACATCGGCGGAACTTGGATCGGCGGACTGCGCCCGTTTCGAAAGCCGCAGCGCCTGTTCCAAATCGCCGTCCGACTCGTGGGAGCGGGCCAGCAGCATCAGCGCGCCAATCTCTTCCGGCGCCCGGTCGAGCACGCGCTCGAGATGACCACGCGCCAATTCCGCGTCACCGCGCTGAATCATCGACTCCGCCAAATTCTCCCGCGCCGGATAGAACTCGGGGTCCATCGCCAGCACCAGATCGAATGCCCATTCCGCCAGGTCGAGTTTGCCCGCGGCGAAGGCGGCCGCGCCAAACAAGTTGATATATGAAGGATTGTCAGGCACTTGCAGCATCAGCTTGCGCGCCCCGTCCATCGCGGTCTCGTAATCGCGTTGCCGCATCAGCATCACCACGAGCGTGGCGCCGGCATTGCTCAGGTCAGGCCTAGCCTTCAACACCGAGGAAAGCTCATCGATGGCCGCGTTGTGCCGTCCCAATCCGAAATCGTTCACGGCGCGCTGGGTGCGCAGCAGGATATCGCCCTCGCGGCGTTGGCTGGCGCTCCGCAGCAATTGCGCGGCCAGCAGGTGCTGGCCGGTCTTCATGTAGGCCTCAGCCAGAATCGACAAGGCCTTGACGTTGCCCGGCGTGCGCTCCACGGCCGGCTCCAGAAGCCGGATCGCCTTCTCCGGCTGATCGCGTTGCTCCATCTCGATGCGAGCCAACAAGACCCGCGGCCCGGTGGCGGTCGGATCGGTGGACAGGTAAAGGCTGAGATAGTTGTCCGCCTGCTCCCACTCCTTCAGGTTGAAGCTCACGATTCCGGCCAACAACAATGTCGGCATATGGCTTTCGATCAGTTCACGCGGGAAACGCTTGATCAGATTGTGCGCATCGTTCAGCGCGACCTCTGCCGCCTCCTCGTTGCCCAGGTGTGTCTGAACAACGGCATCGATGTAGATCGTACGCGGATCGTGTGGAAATAGTTCGCGAGTCTGCGCAACGACGTCGGCGGCCTCGCTGTGGCGGGTCAGTTGCAATAGCAACCTGATACGGCCGATCTGCGCGGGAAGATACGAGGGCACCAGTTCGGCTGCCTGCTCGAAATCGGCCAACGCCCCGGCGTAATCTCCGGCGCTGTTGGCGAGCGTGCCCTTGAGGTACCAGGCCCGCGCGTTCGCGGGTGCGACCTCGACCGCGTCGCGGGCGAGGTCATACGCGCGGTCCAACTCGCCCTGGTGTAGCATCACCTGCACGCGACCGAGTATCGCCGAGACCGAACGTGGGTTTATGTCCCAGGCCTGGGTGAACGATCGCTGAGCATCGAGGAACTGCTCCAACTGCAGGTGGGCTTCGCCGCGCAATGCCAGCAGTTCCGCATCCTGATCAGGCGCGTTACCAACCGGGAACAGCTCGTCGATCAGCTGCTCGGGTTTGCCCTGCATCAGATACGACCGCGCCAGGGAGTTCTGGATCAGCGATCGGTGCGCGCCGAGACCCTCGGCGATGAGCAGTTGCCGCTCGGCCTTTTGCCCTTGCCCCATGGAGAGGTAGACCTTGGCCAGCAGCAGGTGCGCTGGCAGCAAGACCGGGTCGTCTTTGAGGGCATTCTGCAGGAAAATGTAGGATTTACGAACTTCGCCCAGGTTGTGGGCGACGAGCGCCTTCTCGTAATACTCGGCCGCGGATTCGACACCGCCGCCTTCTCCGACGCTGGGATCGTTCGAGTCCTGCGCCGAAATCGGATGACTCAGCATGAGCGCCGTGCACAGGAGGGCTATGGGGCGTATCCGTTTGATCATGACTCTCCACGCCAGGGCAAACTGTGCTATTTCGGCGGATGATAGGGTTGGCCCCGGGTGAGCGACAGTCGATTAGGGCGATTGCCGGAGCTTTTCGAACCAGATTGCGCCGTTCTTGCGTTCGCCTTCCACTTGGGGCGGCTTCGGAACTCAGCAAGGTGGCACCGAAAGCGTCCACGTCACCCTACACCTCAAGCCAACCGCTGCAC
Source organism: Thiohalocapsa sp. (assembly GCA_049670525.1). Lineage (GTDB taxonomy): Bacteria > Pseudomonadota > Gammaproteobacteria > Chromatiales > Chromatiaceae > Thiohalocapsa. The sequence goes on from JBATTL010000338.1 coordinate 4,283, forward strand.
TGGTCTTGCAGGGCCACGCGCAGACGGGCATGAAGACCGGTATCGACAGCCGTCATGGCAGCGACCGCCAGGTCCGGACGGTTGTTTTGGGCGCTGATGTGAGAAAGCAGCACCTGCTTGAGCGCGGCATGGTCGACTGCATCGAGCAGGTGAGCGGCCTGTTCGTTGCTGAGGTGGCCGAACGGACCGCCAACGCGGCGCTGAAGACTGGCCGGATAAGGACCGTCCCGCAACATTTGCGGATCGTGGTTAGCCTCCAGCATCAGTGCATCACAATCCCGCAGCGAGTCGCACATCCTGCGAGTGACGGTGCCGGCGTCGGTCAGCATTCCGAGCCGCCGGCCGTCGCCGTCGATGACCAGTTGGCAGGGCTCCCGGGCATCGTGGGGGACCGGTATCGGGCACAATGCCAGGTCGCCGATGCGAAATCCGCGTCCGTGTCCGGCGAATAGCCTTAGTCGGCCCACATCCGGGCATCCAGCAGCCTTCCATGTACCTGGAGAAGTCCAGACCTCAATCCCGTGGCGGACCGCAAGTCGGGCGACACCGGATACATGGTCGCCGTGTTCATGGGTCACGACGATCGCCGCGATGGACGCCGCATGAACGTCGATCGCGGCCAGTCTGCGCTCGGTCTCCCGCAGTCCGAAGCCACAGTCCACGAGGATTCGGGTATTGCCGGACTCGACGAGCGTGGCGTTGCCGCGGCTGCCGCTGCCGAGCACGGCAAAACGCATTCAGCGCATCTGCTCGTGCAGCAAACTCAAGATGCGTTCACCGGTCGCGGACCTGTCGCGTTTGCCATTGGCGTCGAGGACCGTAACACGGGTTTCGTCAGCACCGCCCGTTAGCTTGACCTGATACTGCTGGACCGTGTCGATATTGTCCTTGTTCCAGAAAGCCAGTTTTTGGCCCAAGCCCTTTTTCTTGCCGGAATCGCGATTCGGATCGTCGTATCGGACGTAGAACACGCCGTCGGTCCGATCACGATCCGCGACGGCGAAGCCCGTGCGATCCAAGGCGAGTCCGGTTTGCCGCCATGCCTGCCTGTATTCCTCCGGAATGACCAATTCGCTGCCACCGCCGGAGCGCACGAGACGCGCGCCGGACGCAGCCCCCGCAGTCGCAGCTGCCGCCGACCCACCACCGCCGCCACCTGAAGCAAGCATGCGGTCGGCGCTCTGGTCCGACACTCCGAGATAGAGCATCAAGCGGCGCAGCATCGCGGCTTCCTTGTCCGGATCACCGGGCGCCGGCTCCCACACCGTGTTCGCACCCTCACCGACGGTGTTGCGGACGAGGCGTTCCTCCATGGCTCGGTGCGTCAAATAGACCTCCGTGGTGTCGCGCCGCGGTCCTGCATCAATGCGCACGCGGTATTGGTCCCGGGTGGAAGTGGCGTACAGCCCATCGACCACTTTGCGGAACTGTCTGGTGATGAAATCACTGCGGACCTCGGCCCGATTCTCGAGCCAGTCAGTCTTCATGACGCCGATGCTGGGATCTTGCTCCACGAGCAGAATCCCCTGTTGACGCCAGAATTCGACGACCTTTGGCCAAACAGTCTGAGGTACGGAATCGATCTCCAACCAACGCTTGTCGCCAGAACGCTCCAGCGTCACACCGGCCACGGCGGGCAGTACTTCACCGCTACCGGCGACCTGCCGGCGGGCCGCGCGGCCGCTGGCATAGTCGGTGTAGGTGGCAGTTCCCGCAGCGGTCGGAATATCCAGCGCGTCGTCGAATCCCCCGCTGGCAAGATCCGGTGGCAATTCCAGGTTCTCGGAGGCCTCGCGTTGTCTCTTATATTCCAGGGTCTGATCGGGGAGATACTCGTCAATGATCGAGGAGCCGCCGCAGGCCGCAAGCAGCGGCATCAGCAGGATCAGCAGGATCAGCGGTGTCAGTCTATGATTCTTGTGCATGAAAGCAAACCCAGCCCTGTGGGGCCTTCACCGCCACCGCTGTCAGCGCGGCAGCGACGATTGGTTGTTCGGATTGGTCGAAGAAATCGGCGTCGCGTCCCCGCCTCGACGCGCGTGATCCGTGTCGATTGCGGCCGCTGCTCCCCGAGTCGCTGCGCTTCGGGGAGGCTGTCAGTGCTAGGAGTTCAAATGGCTCCAGCCCGCTCCATGGCACTGCGGACTTCCGCATGCAGGTCATCGGACAGCCAAGTCAGTGGCAGCCGGATTCCGCGTCCTGCCAAACCAAGCTCGTGCATGGCCCATTTTACCGGGATCGGGTTGGACTGGACGAATAGCGCGTGATGCAGGCCATCGAGCCGATCGTTGACCGCGAGCGCGGTTTCACGATCACCGGCCAGCGCAGCGGCGCACATCTCGGCCATCAGGCGCGGCGCGACATTGTTGGTCACGGAGATCACGCCATCCCCACCACGAAACAGAAACTCGCATCCGGTCGCATCATCGCCGCTGAAGAGCGCGAAGTCATCACCGCAAAGGGCACGCAGTTGCGCCACGCGCTCGAGGTCGCCGGTGGCGTCCTTGATGCCGACGATGTTCGGAGTACGAGCCAACTCGGCGGCTGTCGCCGGCAACAGATCGCAGGCAGTTCGACCGGGGACGTTGTAGAGAATCTGCGGCATATCGACGGCGTCGGCCACGGCCTTGTAGTGCGCAACTAGACCCGCCTGCGTCGGTTTGTTGTAGTAGGGAGTGACCAGCAGCGCGGCATCCGCCCCCGCATCTTGGGCACAGCGGGTCAGACGGATGGCCTCGGCGGTCGCGTTGGCCCCCGTGCCGGCGATGATCGGCATCCGTCCGGCCGCGATTTCGACGCAGCGGGTGATCAGCGCACAATGTTCGCTTTCGTCGAGGGTCGCGGACTCACCCGTGGTGCCAACGGCGACGATAGCCGAGGTGCCCGCTTCGAAGTGGAAATCGATCAAACGCGCCAGAGCCGGATCATCGACATCGCCGCTATCGTCCATCGGCGTAATCAGCGCGACGATACTGCCTTTGAACATGCTGGAGGTTGCCCCCGATGCGAGCTAATTCGTCGATGGTAGCGTGGGCGCTTCCACCATGACAAGACCGCCGGCCGCTTGCGTGCCGCGCCGCGGGAACATCGGCCACTTTATTGGCCCCGTGGAAGCCATGCTATACACT
>JBATTL010000339.1:0-1833 GCA_049670525.1 Thiohalocapsa sp.
ACGCGATGAGCATCGGCAACGTCAGCCCAAGGGCCGCGCCCTGGTGCCTGGTCAGAATCTCACTCAAACTGCCTGGTGGCCAGCCATGCCAGGGCAGCAAAAGGTCCAGTGCCTCAAAACCGGTGGGGACACCGGACGGTGCGGTGCTGTCGCGGCCACGGCCACGCCACAGGTCCGGACGTTCGGCGAGCAGTTGGTCGAGACGCATGATCTGGCCTGAAGGGGATTGGTTTTGAGCGGAAGCACCCTGCTCCGCACGGGGAACGCGAGGCTTCAGCGTTTTCTTAAAACGCGAGGCGGCGAAACCGTCAATGTTGGCAAAAGGCAGTGAGGGCCGCCGGAGACTACAGCCGCCGTGCCCGGCGATCGCTCTGATCCAGCCCCAAACGCAGCACGCCGACACCGAGTCCTTCGATCACCAGATCCTGCTCGCGCAAATCGACGCTGATGGGCTCGAAGGCCGGGTTCTCAGGCAGTAGCTGCACCCGGTGGATCCAGCGGGCATGGCGGCGGAAGCGCTTGACCGTGACCTCGTCATCGAGCCGGGCGACGACGATCTGGCTGTTCTGTGCCTCCTGGGTACGATGTACGGCCAGCAGATCGCCGTCCAGAATGCCGGCATCGCGCATACTGCTGCCGCGCACCCTTAACAGATAATCGGCCCGCGGCCGGAACAGCCCCGGATCGACGGGGTGATGTTCTTCGATATGTTCCTGCGCTAGGATCGGGTTGCCCGCCGCGACCCGCCCCACAACAGGAAGGCCCAGATCGGGCGAGAGGCCGGGCGGAAGGTCGGGCTGCAAATCGAGTTCGTCGTCCGCCGCCTCCAGCAGCCGGATGCCCCGCGACGTGCCCTGCCGTAGTTCAATGACACCATGCCGGGCCAGAGCCTTGAGATGATCCACCGCCGCGTTCACGGAGCGGAAACCGAAGGCCTGGGCGATCTCGGCCCGAGTGGGCGGATAGCCGGTATCCCGCACATGACGACGGATCAAATCCAGAATCTGGCGCTGGCGCGATGTGAGTTGGTTGGTCATTCGGGACCCGCTTTAGCGAACCACAAGAACTGTTATTTTATACAGCTTTTTTGGATATTCAAGACCGCTGGATCGAGTGTATCCAGCATGGGCCGTTGCATGTGTCAGGTTGCAGTCACAACCTCCTGGCGACCGGCATCCCCTTGGGCAAAACCGTTTATCCTTGTCGGCGCATGAACAAGGACAAACGCACCCAGATATTCCAGCGACTGCGCGCGGCAAACCCGAACCCGACCACGGAACTGGTCTACACAACGGAGTTCGAGCTGCTCATCGCCGTGATTCTGTCCGCCCAAGCCACTGACAAAGGCGTCAACAAGGCCACCGCAAGGTTGTTTCCCGCGGCGAATAAACCGCAGGCGATTCTCGATCTGGGTGAGGACGGCCTGAAACAACAGATCCGAACCATTGGGCTCTTCAACAGCAAGGCAAAGAACATCATCCAGACCTGCCGCATCCTGGTGGAGCAGCACGGTGGCGAAGTCCCCAACGAACGCAGGGCCCTGGAGGCGCTGCCTGGTGTTGGCCGCAAGACCGCCAACGTGGTGCTGAATACGGCCTTTGGCGAGCCCACGATGGCCGTGGACACACACATTTTTCGAGTCGCAAACCGTACCCGTATCGCCAGAGGTAAAACACCGCTGGCGGTGGAACAGACTCTATTGCGACATGTCCCAAAGGAGTTCGTGCAGGACGCCCATCATTGGCTGATCCTGCATGGGCGCTATCTCTGCACCGCGCGTAAACCGCACTGCCCGAAGTGCCCAATCTCGGATCTGTGCGAGTTCCCCGACAA
>JBATTL010000340.1:0-9783 GCA_049670525.1 Thiohalocapsa sp.
AGCACTGGCGGAAGATCTTCGAGCGCAGCGGGCGGGAGGTCTTCGACAAGCGCTTTCAGATCATCGAGGCGCTCGGAATCCAACCGGGGATGCGGATTGCCGATGTCGGCGCGGGAACCGGTCTCTACACCCTGCTGTTTGCGCGCGCCGTGGGACCGGCCGGGCGCGTCTACGCGGTGGATATTTCCGAGAGCTTCGTCGAGGCCATCACGAAGCGCGCCATCGAGTATCACGTGGACAACGTCGTGCCGGTGGTCAATGACCAGCAGAATACCGAACTGCCGCCGGAGAGCGTGGACTTGGTGTTTCTGGCCGACACCTATCATCACTTCGAGTCGAGTATTGCGGAGACGGCCGGATAGGAAGGGCCATCAGCGCAAAGGTTTGGCCGCTAGGGGCGAAGACCCACGCTCTTCCCACGCCTCGGTGCGGACCCTGGGCAGTGCATTGCCACTGGACCCAGCAGGGATATTGGGTGGAGGATGCTGGCGTGTATGGGGTGTCCACGGGGACCTACGCCGGTCCCACTGGCGTCCGAGTCGGCGCAGCATGCGCAAGCTGTAGAGCCTGAGGGGGCAGGTATTGTTAAGGCTTATCCGACGCCAACCGCCGTGTGGCGTGCTCGATCGAAGCCGCTGGAGGGGATGACTGTGACGGGCCCTGGAGGTTATCGCGGTCGGCGGTAGGCGTCGGATAAGCCTTAACATAAGCGGACATTGGAATTGCCGGTCTACCCTGACGCCGGGTGTGTTTTCCTTTAGGCATGTATGAAGATCCAAACCGCCACACTTCACGTGAGCGAATGGTGGTACGTTCCGCATTTCGCTGCCATTCAGGCCCCATTCCGGTATACGCTTTTAGCGACCCATCAAGCTCGTTCAAGCAGCAGACACCGTGCACCGCGAGGCAAAAGGGACGACCCATTGAGACGCTTGAACCCGTAGGACATGGCGAGAGGTTTGCTCGCCTGTTCGGTCTCCACACGCGCTCGCGCCGCGCGAGGGCGATCACGCGGCTACACGGCCGGGATTGCTGGGGCATCGGCGTTACATTTGCGGTGGCGCACCAGGCTGCGGAGAGCGTCATCGCGAGCCCGACGGGGTCGAGATCATCCGATGCCCGCTTGGGGCCAAGCCCCTGCGGAGACTAACGGGCACCCTGGCGCCGCCGTCGGGGGCAATGTCTATGGCCTGTTCACCAGTCTCGCGACCTGCCGGTCCGGCGCGACCTCAACCGCAGCCTTCCCAGGCCATACGAAGGATCGTTGGCGGTCGCTTCCGAGAGGACCCGGACGACGTCGCCAGGGAGGTCGATGCCTTTCACCAAACCCGGTTGGACGAATGGACGAGGCCGCAGACCTTTTCATCGTCTGGCCTGTTACGCTGTTCCACCATGAAATTTCAGACACGTGCTCCGGTCATACTCGCCGTCATCCTATGGTTGCTGTTGCCGATCTGCGTCCTCGCGCAGTCGGACGTGCCGGCGGCGGATGCGCCAAGCGCGGATGGGCCGCGGCCTCTAACCCGCCTCGTCGCCGGCACCCTCGACACCCTGAGCTCGTTCGTTGATCTCAGGAACGCGATGCTGAAGGACATCCAGTCGGTCAACGAGAAGATCGGTTCATCTCAGTCCGAGGCCGAGAAAGAGAGCCTGAAATTGCAGCTCGACAAGCTCGAATCGGATTTGCGCGCCGTGACTCAGAACTTCGAGAACATCTCCGCCGGATTGGATATCAAAGTCCTACGCGAGGAGAAGGCGGAGGAATTCAACATCCAGCGAGAGCTGTTCGCGTTGCTGAAGCCCGCGCTTGACGAGATGAAGGAGATGACGTCCCACGTGCGACAGAAGTCGGACTTGAAGGACAAGATCGCCAACTATGAGGAAAGCCTGCCCGTGATCGAGCAGGCGATCGCGAACGTGGAGCGTCTGCTGTCCAAGAGCAGGGACGACTCTGTTACCCAGGCGTTGAAGGCGACGATGGATAAGTGGCAGCGCCAGCAGACGTTCATGCAGAGCGAGGTGCAGGCGGCACGGCTTCAGCTCGACGAGCTGATCACGTCGGAGGTGTCCATTGGCGAGGCATCCCAGAGCTACCTCAAGACCTTCTTTCAGCAACGGGGTCTTTACCTCACGATCGCGCTGTTGGTGGTGATCGGCATCCTGCTCCTGTCCCGCTTAACCCACCAGGCGATGCGGCGCTTCTTGCCCGGCTTCAAGAAATTGCACCGCAGTTTCCGCATTCGCCTGGCCGAGCTGATCCACCGGGTGGTCACGATGTTCCTTTTGATTCTCGGGCCCATGGTCGTCTTCTATGTCGTAGAAGATTGGGTGCTGTTCAGCCTAAGCATCCTGGTGCTGTTGGGCGTCGCCTGGACCCTCAGACAGGCACTACCCCGCTACCTGCACCAGGTCCAAATATTTCTTAACGTCGGGTCGGTGCGCGAGGGGGAACGCATATGCCTCGACGGACTTCCCTGGCAAGTCCGCCAGATCAATGTCTTCTGTACCCTGGTCAACCCCGTGGCTGAGCTGTCTCAGCGGGTGCCCATCGCAGACCTGGTGGACCTCAAGTCGCGCCCTTCCAAGCGCGACGAACCGTGGTTTCCTTGTAAAAAGGGTGACTGGGTACTGCTCAACGACGGCATCCGCGGCAAGGTAGACGGCATCTCTCCCGAGTTGATTCAGCTCGTGGAGGAAGGCGGCACCCGGACGACTTACCAGGCCAGCGAGTTCCTCGCGAAGTCCCCGCGCAACCTCGCCACGAACTTCCGCATCCGGGAGACCTTCGGCATCAGCTACCAGCTGCAGAAGGACAGCACTACCAGTATTCCAGAAACGCTGCGCAGCTATATCCAGCAACGCGCCGAGCAGGAGGGCTACGGCGAGGGGCTGTTGCACCTGCGGGTCGAGTTCGAGCTGGCGAACAATTCATCGTTGGACATCGCGGTGATCGCCGATTTCAACGGAGAGCTGAGCGACGCCTACAATCGACTGCGACGCGCCATCCAACGCTGGTGCGTCGATGCCAGTACCGAGAATCACTGGGAGATTCCCTTCCCGCAAATGACACTGCACGGCGTAGTGGGGCGGACTGAGTGATCCGAGGGGCGTCCAGTCCTTCGGGCCGCTTGACGACCTAACCACCTTTACTGAACTGCCATGACCGACACCGATCGACCAGTCACACGCGGCCTCGTCTGCGCCTATCGCCTGGATCGCCAGGGTGGAGGCACCCCGCTTGGTCGAAACGATATCATCCACGCGGGTTCCCGAACCGAAGGGGTGACCTGGATACACCTCGACCTCCCGGATCCCGGCACCAGCACCTTCATTCGTGAGGACAGCTGCCTGAATGAAGCGGTCGCGGACGGCCTGCTGGCCGAGCACACCAGACCGCGTTTGGTCCCGCTCGACGAAGGCTTGCTCGTGATCCTCCGGGGGATCAACTTCAACCCAGGCGCCGAGCCCGACGATATGGTGTCCATCCGCATCTGGGCGAGCGCGCACCTGGTGGTCAGCTGCCGCAAATTGCGGCTGCGCGCGGTCCAGGACGTGCAAGCTTCCATTGAGCGGGGACGCGGACCTTGCAATGCCGGCGAGCTCTTGACGGCCATCGCCGCCCGGCTCGCTGAACGCATGGACGACGTCATCGAGGGACTGGAAATTCAGGCGGACGAGCTTGAGGACCAAGTTGACGAGGGCCGCCTGGAGGAGATCAACGCGGCCCTGGCGGCCCTGCGCCGCACCTTTATCGGGCTGCGTCGCTATCTGGTCCCCCAACGTGATGCGCTGCTGCGGCTGGCAGCGGCCAAAGTGGCCTGGCTGGCAGAAGACGACCGGGCTTGGCTGCGCGAGGTGGCGGACCAGACCACCCGTTACCTGGAGGCGCTGGAAGCGTCGAAGGATCGCGCCACCGTCACCCAAGAGGAACTGCTGCAACGCCTCTCGGAGAAGACCGAGAAGCGCATGTACCTGCTGTCCGTGGTCACCGCCGTTTTCCTACCCCTGGGATTTCTTACGGGATTGCTTGGCGTGAACGTCGGCGGAATTCCCGGCGCCGAAACGCCCTGGGCCTTCCTATTTCTGTGTCTTGCAACGGCTGCCGTCGTTACGCTGCAGTTGTGGTTCCTGCGCAGGAAACGCTGGTTCTGAGACTTCCCCGTTTCGGAGCGCTGCTCACCGGTGGCTAAACGATTGGCGGGTCGACGGCATCATCATCGTCCATATGCGTTTGCTGGAATGCTTCCACCTCGTCCGCCACGTCGTCGTGATCGTCGCGGAAGCGGGCAATGTGGTAGAGCGCCTCGCCCTCGTGAACCAAAGGGGTTTGCATGCGGCCGATCACGACACCTCTAATCTGTGTTCGCACCTCGTGCTGGGTGCCGGTGTAGGGGTCACTGATGTAGCCCAGCAGTTCGCCGCGCTGAACCTGAGCGCCGGGGGTACCAGGTTACGTAACAGGCCGCTCTCGGGTGCGCGCGTCCAACTGCTGGATCGGGCAATAAACGGGGCGGGCACGCGCGCGCTGACGCGACGGTGAGAGCATGCCGAGCGCACGTATCACATTCAGGATGCCGTTGAACCCGGCGCGAATGGGTACCTCGTCGAAGCGCAAGCCCTCCCCGGCCTCATACAACAACATCGGTATGCCGACGAGTGCCGCCGCCTCACGCAGCGAGCCGTCGCGCAGCGTTGCGCTGAGCAGCACCGGTACGACAAAGGCGCGGGCGAGGGTGTCGGTCTCGGGATCATCGAGATCGGCGCGTATCTGCGGCAAGTTGGTCCGATGGATGGCCCCTGTGTGCAGATCGATTCCATGGGTGCAGTGTTGCACGATCTCGTTGATAACGAGATACGCCACGCGAGCTGCCAGCGAGCCGGATGCAGAGCCGGGAAAGCTGCGATTGAGGTCGCGGCGATCGGGCAGGTATCGCGATTGGTGGATCAGGCCGTGAACGTTGACCACGGGTGCGGCGACCAGCGTACCGCTGAGCCGGCGCAGTGCCTTTGCCTCCAGCAGGCGGCGAATGATCTCGACGCCGTTCAGTTCGTCGCCATGCACGGCCGCGCTGACGAACAGTCGCGGGCCGTCTTTACGCCCATGCACGACATGCAGCGGAATGGATAGGCTGGTGTGCGAGTTGAGCTTGGGCAGGGTCAAATCAATCACCGCGCGCTGGCCTGCCGCGACCGACTGTCCCTGTATGGCAAACGGCGTGCGCATCGGTTAGCCCTTTCCGCGTGTGCGTGTGTTGCCAGCAGCTGCGCGTTTTTCGATGAATTCGATCACCATGCCGGCGATATCCTTGCCGGTCGAGCCTTCGATGCCTTCCAGGCCCGGTGAGGAGTTCACCTCCATGACGACTGGACCATGGTTGGAACGCAGCAGGTCGACGCCGGCGACGTTGAGTCCCATGGTTTGGGCGGCGCGCACGGCGGTGGAGCGCTCCTCCGGCGTGATGCGGACCACCGTCGCGCTGCCGCCACGGTGAAGGTTGGAGCGGAACTCACCTTCCTTGCCCTGGCGCTTCATTGTCGCTACCACCTTGTCGCCGATCACGAAGCAGCGCAGGTCGGCGCCGCCGGCCTCTTTGATGAATTCCTGCACCAGAATATTCACGTTCAGGCCCATGAATGCCTCGACGACGCTTTCGGCTGCCTGTTGCGTCTCCGCCAGCACGACGCCGATGCCCTGGGTGCCCTCGAGCAGCTTGATCACCAGCGGAGCACCGCCGACCATCTTGATCAGGTCTTGGATGTCGTCCGGTTTGTTGGCGAAGCCGGTCACAGGCAGCCCGATGCCCTTGCGCGAGAGCAGTTGCAGCGAGCGCAGCTTGTCGCGGGAGCGGGTCAGCGCGACCGATTCGTTCAGCGGGTACACCCCCATCATTTCAAACTGGCGCAGCACCGCGGTGCCGTAGAAAGTCACCGATGCGCCAATGCGTGGGATGACCGCGTCGAACCCCTCAAGCTGCTCGCCGCGGTACTGGATCTGTGGGCGCATCGACGTGATGTTCATGTAACAGCGCAGCACGTCGAAGACCCGTACCTCATGTCCTTTCGCCGTGGCCGCCTCGACGAGGCGGCGCGTTGAATACAGTTTGGGGTTTCTAGATAAGATCGCGATCTTCATGAATCACCTTCATCTCGGTGAATGCTCAGCCTTAGCCTTCATCGCGAAGGACTGGGCGCGGGGTGTCTGTTGGCGGGTTGGCTGAATCAGCCAGGGGCCCACTTCGGGGTGGGGGATGATGCCTAGGCGGTCGACGTATGTGCGCACCGGGGCAAGGGCGCGGAGCGGTGCTGCTCGGTGCCTGACCACGCATGGTAGCAGCAGACGGCCTCAAAGGCCGAACAGCGGTGCCTCAAACAAGGGGTTTTTGGCCCAAACCGCCATTTTGCTGCACTAAGAAAGGCGCCTGTTTCACGCCGTTCATCTATCATAACAAATCAGGCACTTATGAACTTGACTTGAGAGGTATGAGTGCCTGACGTTCTCGTTCGGGAGCCGAATTGTGCCACTTCGGCGGTGTACTCTACTGCGGTCAGGCGAGGCGACTGACGCTAGAATACTCGCCGTGGAGTAGGCCAACTATCCAAAAAACAAAAAGAATTGGCTAGGTGTGCGTCCTCCGAAGGGATGAGGAGATCAGACACTACTGCAGATTCTTGGCGGTTTGGGCGAAAAACCCCAATATATATCCCATCCCCTAACCCGGCAAAGCCGGAACCCAAAAAATTCGCTGGAGGCTTCGCTTGCCCGCAGCCCAGTAAGGACGCGGCTTGCGGCGGATCGCTTGAAAAGTTTTCGACATCTTGTTCAAGAGTTCCGGGGTAAGGGACTACGCTTTTTCCGAGACTGCGCTCGGAAAAAGGGGTTCTCCTGCGGAGAACACCCTGTCATCGGGCCGCGCGGGTGCTTTCGCACATTCGTCATCGGCTTCAACCCTGTGAGCTAACCTTGGTAGCTGGACATCTGCTCGACAGGGGTTCTCATGGAACAAGTTGACGATTTCAGCGCCTACCACGACGAGCTGCTCGACGGGCGCTACGACTGCGTTGACCGCATCGTGCTCAACGGCTACTTCCCCCTCGGTCAGCAAGGCGGTGGCTTTTGCACTTGGTGGCGGGCGTTGACTGGCTCCGACCAGACCCTGGACCAAGAGCATCTCCAGCGTTTGGCCAGTCGCTTCAGCCGACGCCTCCACGCCTGGGCCAAGAAACAGGGCATCCCTCTGATCCACTGTGCCCCCGGCGAACGCAAACATGAGTTGGCTGAGTCATACCTGCCCCAAGACCCTGACCAAGGCGGGTTGTTTCTCATCCTCGTGGCGAAGGCGCCGGGTCTGGTGTGGGAGGTCCAGCACAACGCCAACGGTGTTCCCCACGTGCAGCGCAAGACGCCTTGGCCCTTCGTCAATCATTACCATTTCCATCTCATCGATCCCGATTGGGGACACATCACCATCAAGATGAGTGGCCATCCGCCTTTCGGGATTCAGGTCATGCTCAACGGTCACGAATGGGTCGAGCGACAGGCCCGCAGGCAGACTATCTCCATCAGCAAGGAGGGTAACTGCTTTGTGGGTGGCTCGTTCCAGGCCCTGGATCGGCTCGCAGATACCTTGTGCGACCAGCACGCCATAGGGCGACTGACCAAAGTCTGTGACCGTTGGGCATACTCCAGCTGCCTCTGCTTCGCGCTGGATCTCGAGGAGCAGCGGCGTCCGCATTTCCGCTATCGCTACTCGGCCTACCAGATCGAGTACAGCCGCAATCTCCTCTTCACACGAGGTACCACCCTCGATGCCGTGTTCCAAGGGCTGATCGACCGCACCCGACGCCAACTCGACGTGCCGAAGCTGCAAACCATCTTCGGCTACAAGACCCGTCCCCACCACCGCCAAGGCAGCAAGCCGTTACGAGTGGCCCGCGTGCTGGATCAGCCGACCTATGACCTGACCGTCTTCAAGGTGCACTTCGGCCGCTGACCCTCAAACTTTATGACAAAGGGGCTCGCGTGCTGCGTACCGAAGCCATCGCGCATAACATCAAGGGCCTGCGCTGCGGCAAATCCGTCGAGAAACTCCCGATCATGCTGGCTGCACTCCAGCGCATGGTGATCGATTTTCTCAACGTGGTGCAGGCCGCACACCATAGCTACCTGCCCGACGGTATCCTCGATCGCCTCGCCGAGCCCACACAACGCGGACAGCGGCGCCTCGCCGGTGTGGACCTGCAGAACCGCCGTATCCGTGCAGTGGCTGAAGCCTTGCTCGCTCTGGCTCCAGCACCCGGAGGATTCACCTTGTCTCAGCTTGCTCAGTCGGTGCGCCCACTGCTCCCGAAAGGGCAGGACAACTATGCCGCCCGCCATGCCAGCTACGATCTATCCAAGCTGCGCGGCAAGGCGTTGGTCGAACGCGTCGAACGCAGCCGGCGTTATCGCATGTCCCCATACGGTGTTCGCACTCTCGCTGGTCTGCTCGTGTTACGCGAGCGCGTGATCAAGCCAGTCCTTTCCGGGCTCGGCAAGCCTCGCCTCGGCCGGCCACCCAAACAAATACACCCCATTGATCTGCATTATCAAGCGCTTCAGCAAGAGATGCGCCGTACCTTCCTCACCCTCGGGCTGACCGCATGACCGCAAGCTTCATCTTGAACAACATGTTGTCGTTCACGTTGCCCTAAGCGGCTAAGACATCGCCGCATGGCGACTCACCTGCTTTGCGAGGCCGAAGATCATGAGTCTTACCATGAAAGTGCTCGTCGGGATGGTGCTTGGCATCGTCGTCAGACTGGCCATCAATCTCACCGGGTTAAACGCGGACGGGTCGTTCGTCAATACCTATTTCGTCGACAAGCTGTTCCATATCGTCGGCAAGATGTTCGTCAACGCGCTGACGATGCTGGTTGTGCCCCTCGTGCTGTTCTCGTTGATCTGCGGGGTGTGCGGGATCGGCGATGTCAAGCTCTTGGGTCGTATCTCGTGCTTCTGCAGAACATGCCGTTCAGAGAAGTTATCCGGAAACCAGAGAACTACTTGTTATGTTTTTCAAGGAGCTATAAACAATGAATAAGTCGGAAGATTTTTGGAATAAGGCTTCAAAAAATTATGACAAGACAGAAAGGCGTTTTGAATACATCCATAAAAAGGCAAGGGAGAACACCAAAAAGCACCTCAAAGATAGTTATATCGTTATGGATTATGGATGCGGAACCGGCACAGCATCCTGTGAGTTTTCCAGTCAGGTGAAAGAAATACAAGGTATCGATATCTCATCTGAGATGATTCGGATAGCAAAAGAGAAAGCAGTTGTTAGTAAAATTGATAATGTACACTTCGAAAAGGCGGACTTATTTGAAGATAAATTTCGAAATGAATCATTTGATGTGATTCTAGCTTTCAACATGTTGCACACAGTACCCAATCCGCAAAATGTTGTGTATCGAATAAATGACCTGTTAAAGTCTGACGGCATATTTATTTCTGTAACGCCTTGCTTAGGGCAAAAGATGTCATTTTTAGTTAATCTCCAGATACAGCTGGTTCGGATATTGTGTAAGTTTGGAGTAATTCCCATTCCAATTAGAAGAATAAAAAGTAGTGACATAGACATTTTGTTAGCAAAAGGGGAATTCGAGGCCATTGAGTCCGAAAGAATATTCAAAGGAGCATCTAGCTATTTTGTTGCAGCAAAGAAATTACATAAAACATAACAAGCGCATGCAGCCGGATCGCCAAACCGCTACGCGCTTTGTCGACCGCTGATGCGAAGCGCT
>JBATTL010000341.1:0-3349 GCA_049670525.1 Thiohalocapsa sp.
GCATCAGTCAGTCCACTGTCGAGGCTCACCGCGCCAAGGTAATGGAAAAGCTCGAAGTGCGGTCGTTATCGGAGCTCATGAGGATCATGCTGTTGATCGATCCGGGCGGCGCCAAGTCCAAAGAAACCACTTGAACCGTGAGAGAACTGTGCTTGTTGCTCCCCCGCAATGCCGGGAATTCGTTCTCTCCGACGCCACGTCATCCGCGACACTGGATAGCCCTTACGATTGTCAGTCTTGCGTTAACCGTAGGGAGCACTCACCGTTCTGTCGCGGAAGTCTGAACCTGTTCGCCGAGGCTTTGAACCGCACCGGAGATATCGTGAGACATCGCTCATTGCTGCGGATTGCCTGAGCCACGTGCTAGGATTGTCGTCGTTCCATGGCACGGAACACATGCACACGGACTAGCCAGTTGCCAGCCGGACAATAACGACAACGACGCTCGGTGCCGCCGCAAAGACGGCACTTCGACTAAAGATAAATCCCAAATTCGATCTTGACTCAGGAGGCTTAAAGATGTCGCCACTCCGCAGAGTAGTACTCGGCCCATCAGTAGCGCTGACGCTGTTACTGACCGGACCGGCTTCGTTCGCCGAAATGCCGCAGATGGAACTGAACGGCGATATCGACGCCGGCAAAGACGTCGCATTGACTCGGGCCAAAGGGAACTGCATTGCCTGCCACATGATCCCCGGCGGTGAAGCTCCGGGCTCGATTGGGCCCGCGTTGATCGCAATGCAAAGTCGCTACCCGAGTAAGGAGGAAGTAGCGCGGCAGATCTGGGATCCGACAGTCAAGAACCCGGATGTCGTCATGCCACCCTTCGGCAAACACGGCATCCTGACCAACCAAGAGTTCGTCGACGTCGTCGAGTATGTTTGGTCGCTCTAGTCATTAGGAAGCAGCCATTGACCAGACCACGGGCGTCGCCTCCGGCGAATGAGCGCATCGTCCCGAACGACTAACAAGCGAACCCAACCCGGAGGATTTTCTCGCCATGAACAGAACCGTCTCAACACTGACCGCCCTCGGCTTGGGCTGCCTATTGGCCGCACCACTAATCGCGAGCACCCCGGAAGAGGACAAAGCCGCATGGCAGGCCTACTACCAAGAGCGCTTCCCGCAGGTGCCCAAGGAGGACTTTGCCAACGGCATCTACGCCATCGACGCGGTCGGCCGCGAGAATTGGGAAGCCATTGAGGAATTTCCGCCCTACGAGGCCGCCATCGAGGACGGCGAGGAGATGTGGAACACCCCCTTCGCAAACGGCAAGACCTATGCGGACTGCTTCCCGGACGGCCCGGGCATCGCGGGTAAATATCCGCACTGGGACAAGAACAAAGGTATGGTGATAACCCTGCCGCTGGCGGTTAACAATTGCCGCGAAGCCAGTGGTGAGGAGCCACTTGGATACAAGAAGGGCGCCATCGCCGACATCCTCGCCTATATGGCCTTCGAATCGCGGGGTCAGACGATCAGCGTCGAGATTCCGGCGGATGATCCTCGGGCTCTTGATGCATACGAGCAGGGCAAGCATTTCTATTTCGCCCGACGCGGTCAGCTCAACTTTGCCTGTGCCAACTGCCACGTCGGCAACTCCGGCAGCACCCTACGCACGGAAATGCTTAGCCCTGCCTTGGGTCACACCACCCACTGGCCGGTTTATAGATCCAAGTGGGGTGAGATGGGGACGCTTCACCGCCGCTTCTCCGGCTGCAACAAGCAGGTACGCGCCAAGGACTTCAAGCCCCAGGGCGAGGAATATCGCAACCTGGAATACTTCATGACCTACATGAATAACGGCCTTGAGCTTAACGGGCCAGGCGCGCGGAAATAACAACCAGAGACCCTTCCGCGCCAGGGAACGCGCTTCCCCGGCCCGGAGCGGATGCTGAGTACGAGAGGAGTTGAAACTAGATGCTATCGAGAAATCGTGCCACACGGCTAATCGTCTTCATCCTGCTTGTGATTGTCCCCGCCACGTCGGCTTGGGCAACGACTCGACAAGAGGCCGAGGCTGCGATCGCCGAGGCCAAGGCGCAGCATGAGAAGGCCACCACCACCGGTGCGTCGGACAGCCAGGCTGCGCAAATGATCGAGGAGGCGACGGCCTTGCTGTCGACCCGGCAGTACACCAAATCCAAGATGATCGCCTACTGGGCGATCCGGCAGACCGAGTACGAGCTGCAGGTCCAAAGTGGCGAAACAGTCATCGAAGAGGATAAGGCCGCGATGGCCGAGTCACTGATTGCCGCTGCTGAAGAGGCGCGCGCAAAAGCGGCCTCGGTCGGCGGCGAATGGCGCGATACCGCGTCCATGATCAAGAGCGCCCAGACACTGGCCGGCGCCGGCGAGTTCGACAAAGCGATCGAGGCAGCCAGCGCGGCGAAGTTCCAGGCACAACGCGGTTACGAGCAGGCCATGGACGAGAAAGACGCGGACTTCCCCGATTACATGCGCAAGGCTTCGGAACAATGACGGGCATCGCTCAGCATCAGCCCGTTCTATCGCCTGCGACAGGAGATTCGACCCCTATGAAAACCAGCACCATCGCCGCCTGCTCCAACCCAATCCTTGCGGGCGTGTTTGCGGTCGCCAGCACGATCAGTGGCGCCGCCATCGCCGCCGACAACAAGATCTCACCCCTGATCACGGAAGTGGAGGTTACGCACAATGGTGAGACTGTCGTAATTAGCCGCGGCCACGATCGGGACGCGATACTTCCGGAGGTCTTCCAGAAAACAGACCGTGGCTGTCCACCTTTTTGTGTACAACCCATGGTCGCGGTCCCCGGCGTTGATACCATCGGCGAATTGGAGGTCCTGGACTATCTAAACCGAATCTCCCAAGGAGATAGGAATGTCATGGTCGTCGACTCCCGCACGCCGGACTGGGTCGTGCGTGGCACCATTCCGGGTTCAGTCAATGTCCCATGGAACAAGATCAACACCGATGTCGCTGGTACCTTCGAAACACCGGCTGAAGCAGAAGGCCTGGTGCATATCCTCGCTGACGAGTTCGGCGCAAATTACGACCAGGCAAAGGGTAGCTGGGACTTCAGTGACGCGAAAACGCTGGTGCTCTTCTGCAACGGTATCTGGTGCCCACAGTCCTCGACCAATCTGAAAACGTTGGTGGGACTTGGATATCCTGTCTACAAGCTCAAGTGGTACCGCGGTGGTATGCAGGATTGGGTCAGCGTCGGTCTGACGACGGTCAAGCCCTGACACCGAACTCAAACGACCAGTTATCATCTAAGGCGCCTTCGGGCGCCTTTTTTGTTGCCTTTCGACGGAGTTGATTGCTAAATCGCCTGATTTCCGTCCACCTATTCTCACCATTGATG
>JBATTL010000342.1:0-4158 GCA_049670525.1 Thiohalocapsa sp.
ATCGCGGACACCTTGTCGCCCATGAGCCGGATCGTTTCGGGCTTCGGGCCGACGAACACGAAACCGGAGCGCTCCACGCGCTCCGCGAAATCGGCGTTCTCGGACAAAAAACCATAGCCTGGGTGGATCGCAACGGTATCCGTGACTTCCGCCGCGCTGATAATGGACGGTATGTGCAGATAGCTGTCCCGGGACGGCGCCGGGCCGATACAAACCGACTCGTCCGCCAACAGCACGTGCTTCAGGTCACGGTCGGCGTCGGAATGCACGGCAACGGTCTTGATGCCCAGTTCGCGGCAGGCGCGAAGGATTCGTAGTGCAATCTCGCCCCGATTGGCAATGAGGACCTTTTCGATCATTCGATGACGAACAGCGGCTGGTTGTACTCAACCGGCTGGCCGTTCTCCACCAGGATGTGTTTCACCGAGCCGGCACGCTCACACTCGATCTGATTCAGGATCTTCATGGCCTCGATGATGCACAGTGTGTCGCCAACCTTGACCTCGCCACCTTCCTCGACGAATGACTTGCTACCTGGCGATGGCGAGCGGTAGAAGGTGCCGACCATGGGTGAACGGACCATATTGGCCTCGTCCGGTTCAGCCGGGGTGGGTGCCTTACTGGCGTTGGCAGGGGGCGCGCCCGCGGTGGGCGCAGCAATCGGGTTTTGCGCCAGGAACTGCGGAGACGCGCTGCCGTGACGGCTGATGCGTACGGATTCCTCTCCTTCGTGAATCTCGATCTCCGCGACGTCGGATTCTTCCAGCAGCTCGATGAGTTTCTTGACCTTACGGATGTCCATTAGGGTTTTGGTTCTCGCATTCGGTCTGTTCTTGGGCCATAGGGCGGGCTCTATTTCGGGCACGGCCGGCCGCTTCGGCAATTGAAAAGTGACTTGACACCCAGGTCAGCCTAGCCGTCGAATCGCTGCCAGAAGTGCCAGCTCGTAACCGATTCCGCCGAGGCCGCTGATGGTGCCGACGGCGATATCGGAGAAATAGGAGTGGGTTCGAAACGACTCGCGCGCGTGCACGTTCGACAGGTGCACCTCGATGAACGGCATTTGCACGGCCAGCAGCGCATCACGGAGCGCAACACTCGTATGCGTGTAGCCGGCGGGGTTGACCAGCGCGAACGCTGTCCCCGCGGCGCCCGCGCGGTGCACCGCGTCGATCAATTCGTGCTCGGCATTGCTTTGCACCAGCGAGAGCTCATGGCCCGCGGCCACGGCCTGTCTCGTCAGGCGCTCGCCGATCTGCGTCAGTGTGTCGCGACCGTATGTTTCCGGTTCCCGAGTCCCGAGTAGATTCAAATTCGGGCCGTTGAGGCAGATTATCTGGGCCATGGGTGGACGGGACGCGCGCCTTGAGGCGCATGTTGAATGTGCTGGGCCGCAACGAGGCTAAATCCAGGCGGTCGGTGTGGGCGTTCGTCGGACAGGAGCAATCGTGCGTCGAATGCGCGTGAACCGCGGCGAACTGCTCGCATTACTCGGTTGCCCATGCATAGGCACAGAATGCACAAGGATAAGACAAAGCGCGCGCGAAGAAAAGTAGAATTCGCGGTTTATCAGCGCACGTTCGCTTAAGATGGGTGCGATTCTAGCCCGATTCGGTGCCCAGCAGCGGCACCACGCGGTCCAGCAACTGCGCGGCGCTGATTTCGCCGGCGTGGCTGTAAACGCGCCGGCCCTGGCGATCGAACACCACGGTAAAGGGAAGGCCGCTGGTCCGGTTGCCGAGCCGCTTGGACAGGGCGATGCTGTCAGCGTCGCCGAGTAAGATCTGATAGTTGATGCTGTGTTCTTCGAGGAATTGGCCGACCGAATCAGCGTTGTCAATGGCGATGCCTACGATCTGCAGCCTGCCGGCGTCGACGCCGTTTTGCAATTGCGCGAGTACCGGCATTTCGCGCAAGCAGGGCGTGCACCAGGTGGCCCAGAAGTTGAGGATCACCACCTTGCCGGCCCAGCTATTGCTAGCAATCTCCCGCCCTTCAATGTCGGGGAGGCGGATATCCGGCAGGCTGTTGACCCTGTCGCTCTGGCGGTTCGCGACGACCTGCCCGTCGCCGCGCTCAGCAAGCCAATGCTCGCCGTAAAGTGCGATGCCGATGCTCAGCGTGCCCGCCAGCAGCGTTACCAGGAGCACCTTCGCCGGGTTCATGGCGCGACCTCGCGCAGATGCGCGGCAAACTCATCGGCCGGTACGAAGCCCACCAAACGATAGCCGCGCAGCTCGTTCCCATCGCCGTCGAAGAACAGCATCGCGGGTGGTCCGGGCAGACCGAAACGCTCCTGCATCAGGGCTTTGTCCTCTGCATCGTTGGCCGTCACGTCCGCCTGCAACAGCACCAAACGTTCCATCTCCGTGACAACCGCAGGATCGGGGAAGGTGTATCGTTCCATTTCTTTGCAGGACACACACCAGTCGGCGTAGAAATCGAGCATGACGGGTTTGCCGACCGCCGCGGCGGCGGCGACTTCGCGGTCGAGATCATCGACGGTTTTGACGCGCTTGAACTTGGCGTGCGCCGCGCTGCCGGCGCCGCCCCCGACCGGTGCCAGTCCGCGCAGCGGTTGGATCGTATCCTTGCCTCCGGCGGCGACACCGACCAACATCAATACGCCATAGACCAGCAGCGCGACGCCCAACGATTTCCAGAGCTTGCGCCAGCCGTTCGCCGCGGCGTCCAGGGGGCTCAGGGCGCCCAGGTAGACGCCGGAACTGATGAGCAGCAGACCCCACAGTAGCATCGCCACCGCCGCCGGGAGGATGCGCTCTACCAGCAGCACGGCTACCGCCAGTAGCAACACGCCGAAGACGGCCTTGACCGCGTCCATCCAAGCCCCGGCGCGTGGCAGCAACTTACCAGCGGAGGTGCCGATCGCGAGCAGCGGCGCGCCCATGCCCAGCCCCAGCCCGAGCAGTGCGAAGAATCCGAGCACCGCATCACCGGTTTGGCCGATGAAGATCAAAGCGCCCATCAAGGGCGGTGCCACACAGGGACCGACAATCAGCGCGGACAGCGCACCCATGATGGCGGCGCCGGCCAGCGTTCCCCCTTCTTGTTTGTTGCTGATCTCCGTGAGCTTGGTCTGAACGCTGCTCGGCAGTTGGAGGTCGTAGAAGCCGAACATGGACATCGCCAGGGCGACGAAGACAGCCGCGAACACGGTCAGCACCCAAGGGTTCTGGAAGGTCGCCTGGAGATTGGCGCCGAACAGCCCGGCGATGACGCCGACGATCGCATAGGTCAGCGCCATGGCCAACACATAGGCCAACGACAGCATGAATGCCTTGCGGGTTGTAATGCTGTCACCCTGGCCCGCGATGATACCGGACAGGATCGGGACCATCGGGAATACACAGGGGGTGAAGGCCAGTAACAGGCCCAGCCCGAAAAAGATGGCCACGGCGCCGAAGATGCCCGCATTCTCGAGACGCGCCGCGATCTGGTCCTGCTCCGAGACGCGTTCGTCTGGCTCCGCGGCCCGCGGGTTAACGGGCTCCTGCAGGGCCACGGTTTGCATCGCGGATGGCAGTTGGAGCGCTGTGCGCTGAGTGACCGGCGGATAACAAATACCGCGCTCCGCACAGCCCTGGAATTTCGCGACCAATGTGACGTTGGTCGGCTCTTTGGTGCCACGCAAAAGCGGCACCTCAAGATCCACGGTCCCGTGGTAGATCGCAACGTCGCCGATGGTCCCGTCGGGGCGCACGGTATCGGCCTTCACCTCCGCTGGCGGCAGCTCGTAGCTTCCAATTTGTACGCCGTCGGCGTTCTCCAGCGTTAGTTCGATTTTCTCCTCGTACAGGTAGGTCTCGGGCGCAATCTGCCAGCGCAACGCGAGCGCGTCCGGCCCCTCAACCTCGGCACTGAATTTGAACGCCTCCTCGGCCGGGAGAATGTCGTCATCGAGACCGAGTCCCAGGGATTGGGTGATCGCGCCCAGGCCGCTGCCCTTTTCCTGATTGAGGGTTGTCTTCGGCGGCAGGGACTCCGCCGCCGCGAGGGATTGGACCGGCATCCGCTCCTGGGGCTCCTGAGCTGGCGGCGCCATAGTGGGAGCGACCGCCGCGAGTTTCGGCAGCGCCAGCAGAATTTTTTGCTTTTGCGGCGGATAGCAAAGGCCCGCATCGGCGCAGCCTTGGGAGG
>JBATTL010000343.1:0-2127 GCA_049670525.1 Thiohalocapsa sp.
CGCAGATCCTTTCAATTCAGTGACTTAGAGACTGCGCAAAGGGCTCGGTATCTAGGACCGTGCATTTTTTCGCATGCGAAATTTTCCGGAGTTTCGCGTCTCCCAAGGGCCGGGCTCTAGGCGCTCCGGTCTCCTGACCGGAACGCCCGGAGCCACGTCGCCTGTTCCCGACGGGCAACGCGTCTCCGCCCATGCGGGTAACAATCCCTGACGCCTGCGCGCTCTGCTTGCCAAGAGCTGCCTCCGTCCCGAGTACCATCCCGTCAAAGCCGCGTGTGTCGGCCATCGTCCAACAGGCGCGGACCGGGTCAAGGACTGCTCGTTCCTGCGTTCCTCCTTGACCCGTTCCATAATGCGCCCGTTGGTCTTGATGCCCGACGCGGCTCCGACGGGATGGTGAAGATGGCTCAATCCATGGCCGGAAGCAGGGGAGGGCGATGCGCTTCGCGCGGCCCTTAGATACGAGAGACGTTCCCTCTCTCGTGCTCTCTCCCGACGCTCACCAACAGGATAGGTAGCTGAAATAAATAGAGAGTTTTAAGTATAGGGCTGGCAGTGCTGTATGTAGTGCTGTATTATTATCCCCATCGTAACAACAACGCCATGGGGCCTTTGTCATGACTCAGCAGATCCTTGCCTTTCCCGCTACCCCATCCACTAACCGCTTCGCAGACATCCGTCCTGGCGACCTGTCGGCGGATGAGAAGGCGTCTTTGATCGAGCTGGCATTGACTATCCTCGCCCGCAAGCATCGCCGGGGTAGCGCGCTGACCAGCCCGGAGGCAACCAGGTCCTATCTGCGTCTGGAGATCGGCGAGCGTCACCATGAACTGTTCGGTTGTCTGTTCCTCGATAACCGGCACCGCATCATCGCCAAGGAAGAGCTGTTCTACGGCACCATCGACGGGGCCGCGGTGCATCCGCGGGTTGTTGTTGCCCGAGCCTTGGAGCTCAACGCCGCCGCGGTGGTGTTCTTCCACAACCATCCTTCCGGGGTCGCCGAGCCGAGCCAGTCGGATCTTAGGATCACCACACGCTTGAAGGAAGCGCTAGACTTGGTGGATGTCCGGGTTCTGGATCATCTCGTGGTATCGGTTGAAGATTCGGTGTCGCTGGCCGAGCGGGGTCTGATCTGAACTCAGACCGAGCGGCGATCAGTGCCGCCGCCCCGGTGTCACTTTTTCGCATGCGAAAAAATCCCGCGCTGTATCCCTTGCTGTATCAACTCCCAAAGCGGCACGACCTAGAGAGGTAACCCATGTTTGAAGATGCAGACCTGATCCACCGCTACACGCGCGCCGCAGCCTTGGAGGATTGCACGCGGGTCGATGTGACCGAGACCGCGAAGGAGGCGAGCTTTCGGATTCCCGTTGCGCTTACCCGGACCGCCTGGAGTGATTGCGTCGCCTGGACCGACGAGGACAACGAACGTGTCTGCTACCAGGACGAACCAGGACGAGTCCGGAAGGCTTTGGGATGTGGTTTGGATGGCAATCATCGCGGCACGTCGAAACACCGAGGCGAGTCGCCTGGAGTCTCTGGTTCTGCGGGTTCCGAGAGAGAGCCAGACCGGACAGCCCGTATCGGTGACATTGGTGCTCGACATCGGGCCAGGCGATCAGGGAGAGGCCGTCATCACGATCGGTTTCGCCGAGGACTTCTAGCCCGTCCGGCATACGCGCCCGAGCCTGATAGGCCAGAGCGCGTGTGTTGGCCGTGCTGTATGCGTTAAAGCCTAAGTGGTTTCAGTTCCCTCGGAGGTGTTCATGCCTGAAAAGGTCCCGATGGCCCGTGTGCAGCTTTTACTGCCACCAGAACTCAAGACCGAGATCGAGCAGTTTGCGGAAGAGCAGGGCATGTCGGCCAACGAGGCGATACGTCTCCTTACCCGACGGGGACTTAGCGCATCCGGTAAGGCGACCCCCGTGGAGACCCTGCTCGAAGAGCTTGGCTATCGCGTGCGAGACATGGAGCAACGTCTTGAGAAGGCCGATGGCTTGAGCTCTTGAGGCGGCAAAGTTTTCGCATGCGAAAAATTGTTTCGATGTATATCGGGCTGTATCATTGGCTTTCCTTCCCGCCCTTGTGGCACGACCTAGAGAGGTAATCATGGAGATCGTTGCGATC
>JBATTL010000344.1:0-3197 GCA_049670525.1 Thiohalocapsa sp.
AGGCGTCGCCTACGATCAGCTTATCGGTCCGGATAACACTGAAGGAAACGCCAAGGTTCAGGCTGCCATCGGCGCCCTACTCACGCAGACAAAAGCAATCGAGCGGGCGGTCGTCGTACTCGGAATCTTACCCATCACCATCGAGGGCTCCGACAGTCTGGATGATCCTGAGAAGGCGCAGTAGTCATGCGAGCGAGCCAGATCTTCGGCGCCCTGTTGCTCGTGGCGCTGACTCCAGCCAGAGCCGAGGTGCCGCCGCCAACAACGGATTTCTCCGTTCCCGAGGCCCGGGAGGGATTCCCCGGCGGAACCGCGACCCACACCAAGAACACCAACAAGAACGCCTTCTCCCACGCGTCCGCCAATATGTCGTTCGAGCGGGAGCTCGACTTCAAGGTCGGCAACGGCTTCTTCAGGCGACTCTGGGTCTCGGCACCTGCCTCCACGGAGGCAGCCGATGGGCTTGGTCCGATCTATAACGCCCGCTCCTGCCAGCGCTGTCATCTTAAGGACGGGCGCGGACACCCGCCCGCGGGGCCCGAGGATAACGCCGTCTCCATGTTCCTGCGTCTGAGCGTTCCGCCCAGCACGGACGACGAGCGCAGACGGATCGCGACACGACAGGCAAAGTTTATCCCTGAGCCAACCTATGGCGCCCAGCTTCAGGACTTCGCCATCCAGGGTCACCGGGCGGAGGGACGTATGATCATCGCGTACGAAGGGATTCCGGCGAACCTCGCCGACGGGCAAGTGGTCAGGCTGCGCAAACCGACTTACTCGGTGGCGGAACTCGGCTACGGTCCTATGCACTCAGACACCATGCTCTCGCCGCGCGTGTCACCCCAAATGATCGGGCTCGGCCTGCTGGAGGCGGTTCCCGCGGAAGATATCCTATCTCTGGCCGACCCCGACGATACCAATGGCGACGGAATCTCCGGTAAGCCGAATCTGGTTTGGAGCAAGGAACAACAGAAGGTCATGCTCGGACGCTTCGGCTGGAAGGCCGGCGAGCCGAGTGTGAATGAGCAGTCGCAGGGGGCCTTTGCCGGCGACATCGGGATCTCCGTGCCCTTACATCCGGACGGAGCCGGAGAATGCACCGCTCTACAGCCGGCTTGCAAACAGGCCATCGACGGTAATAGTCCACAGTATCAGAACCTCGAGGCCGATTCGGAAGTGGCGAATCTGGTGGTCTTCTACGCCAGGAACCTCGCCGTCCCCGCGCGCCGCGGCCATGATAATGCTCAGGTACTCGCTGGCAAGCAGCTGTTCTACGAGATTGGCTGTGCGTCATGCCACAACCCCAAGTTCAGAACGGCGGACGCTACCGAGCATCCGGAGCAGTCCGACCAGCTCATCTGGCCATACACCGACCTGCTACTGCACGACATGGGCGATGGCTTGGCCGACAATCGTCCGGAAGGTGATGCGGACGGCAAGGAATGGCGCACCGCCCCGCTCTGGGGCATCGGCCTGACACCGGTGGTCAATGGACACAGCTTCTACCTGCACGACGGTCGCGCACGCAGCCTCCTGGAGGCCATTCTCTGGCACGGCGGTGAGGCTCAAGCCCAGCGCGATGCCGTGATCGCGCTCTCATCGAAGCAGCGGGAGAACCTGCTTCGCTTCGTCGAATCCCTCTGAGGCGCTCTGGCATCTCTGCACCTCTGAGATTGGCATCATGGACAACAATATGCATCTCGTCGCCATCACTGCCGCACTGTTGCTCCCTGCAATCGCGGGCGGCGTGCGAGCCGATTGGACCACCGCACACCTCGCGCTTCTGGACGAGCACGTCATCCCCCGTTACGAGGCACTGGCCGAGACGACCGCGGGGCTCGCCGCGGACGCCGATCGATTTTGCAACGCTCCGGACGCGAAGGGACTTGAGCGAGTGCGTCGCGACTACCACCAGGTGATGGACGCGTGGCAGGCCGTCGCTCACATTAGCTTCGGGCCCGTGGAGCTTTTTATGCGGCGTGAGCGCTTCGAGCTCTGGCCCGACAAGCACGGCACCGGTGCCAGGCAGCTGCGGGCATTGCTGGTGGCGCAGGATCGAGAGATGCTCGCTCAAGAGGCGTTCCCTCGGGGCAGCGTGGCAGTCCAAGGCCTTCCCGCGTTGGAACGGCTTCTCTTTGAAAGCGACATCGATCCAGCCTCCTTCGGCTCAACCGATGGACCAGGCTATCGCTGTGCGCTGGGTCAGGCGATCGCCGCCAATCTCAAGCACATGGCCGAGGAGACGCTCGACGCCTGGACGTCCCCAACTTCGAATGCAAGCAGCGCATTCGGCTCATCCGACGAGGTCGCTGCACTGTTCCTCAGGGACCTGCGAACGACGGTGCAGAAGATCGCCGACCTGAAGCTGCGTCGGCCGATGGGAAAAGACCCAACGCGGGCCAAGCCCGAGCGGGCGGAGTCCTGGCGCAGCCAGCGATCGTTGCAGAACATCCGGATCAATCTCCAGGCGGCACGCAACCTGTATGCCACGTGCTTTGCGCCCGTAGTCGCTTCCGAAGCCAAGACCCCGGAGTTGGACAGACGCATACGGGCGGCCTTCGACGAAGCGATCGATGGCACCGCGTTGGACGAACCGCTGCAGGATCTGATCGCGGACCCGGCTCGGCGAACCTCGCTCGAGCAACTACTCGCGTCCGTCCAGACGCTTGAACAGATGATCGCCAGCGAGCTGCCCGGAGCGCTGGGTCTTGCGATCGGCTTCAATGCCCTCGACGGAGACTGAGCGCATGCAGAGCAGCCGCCGAGAATTCCTCGCGCTCATCGGGCTGAGCCTGATGACACCGCGCGTCTCGGCCGTTGAGCCCCGCTCCAGGGCGCACTATCTCAGCGCTCGCGCCGGTGCTGATGGAGACTGGTTCGTCAGCGGTTTCGACGTCGAGGGCGCCGTCGCCTTCGACCTGCCGATCCCGGGTCGGGGACATGCCGTGACGGCCTGTCCCAGTCGTCCGGAGGCCGTGTTGGTGGCGCGCCGTCCGGGCGATTTTCTGGCGATCATCGATCTCGAGCTCGGTCGCTTGGATCGCCTGGTGCGGGCGGCACCTGAGCGACACTTCTGCGGGCACGGAGTCTACGCCCGCGACGGGCGGCTCTTCTACACGAGCGAGAACGACTTCGCACGGGGCCGGGGTGCCATCGGTGTACGCGACGCGCTCGACGGCTACCGGCAAGTCGCGGAG
>JBATTL010000345.1:0-2578 GCA_049670525.1 Thiohalocapsa sp.
GGCTACCTTAGCCTCTAAAATCGGCCAAGTTAGTTGTCGTCGACCGGCCAAGTTAATTGTCACCGAACAGCAACGCGGCGATCGCGCGCGAGGAGCGTGGCGGAGAACCCTTGTTTGACGGGGTAGCGTGCCACCCCGACGCCCGAAGGCGTCATGATCGTCTCACCGGTAGGCTTCCGATCGGTTGAGACCATCGAGAGACCTGCTTCCACGCTCCATCTTCCCAGCGCGTTCGACGATCCATTGCTCAGAACGACGGTCGATCCTGATGCCTAGAGCGAGCCGCGCTACGTCTCGATCGGTCGCGATGCATTGGGCATCGTTCTGGTGGTCGTCTGGACAGAGCGCGACGATGTTATCCGCCTCATCTCGCCCGCGAGCATGGCGAGAATCTCGAAGCGACGCTCCGGCGCCTGATCCGGGAGGAACTAAGGCCCAGCGCCGAGGTTTGAGCGCGGTCGATTGCCAGAAGCCGGCTGAGATGACCTAAAAAGCCGCTGGCCTCGACTTACAGACATGCATCGATACGGTCATTGCCTGCGTCTGTGAAGACTCAGCGGGAAGCGACGATTCGTCGCTTGGCGCACGGGGAAAGACTTGACCTCGCACGCGTGCTCATCTCAAGGCGCAGGAGTGCCAAGACAGGCCAGCCCGCAATGGCTGGAAGCTGCGCCTCGTGCGCCTCCTTTACCGACGCGGCTATACTCGTGAGCAGGTGCCCGAGCTCTTTCGGATCCTCGACTGGCCGCTGCATCTACCCGAGGGGTTGGAGCGAGCGTTCATGTAGGAATTGATTGCCTCTGAGGAGCAAGCCACGATGCCTTACGTCACCAGCATCGAGCGCCTGGGTCGCGAGGAGGGCCACCAGGAGGGCCATGAAGAGGGCTACAAAGATGGTCGGCAGGAGGGCGACGCCCTGGTCCTCATGCGCCTCATCGAGCTGAACTTCGGCCCGCCGAGCGAGGCCGTGCGGGCGCAGATCAACGCAGCCGAGCCGGTGTTGCGTTCCGAGGTGTCGTGTTTGCTCGGTAGACCAGGCGCATCGACCGGACACTGAGCCTGATCGAACGGCGCCTATCGAAGCGCCATAGATTAAGGCCAGAGCTTGAGCACGCCGATGATGATCCCGCCAACGCCGATGGTGACACCGAACGACCAACGCATGAAGCTGTCCACGCGCTGCTGCAGGTTGCGGATGTCCTGCTGCACGCCCTCGAAGCGCTTGTCCGTGTTTGCTTGCATCGACTCGAAACGCTCGTCGACTTGCTCGAAGCGCTTCTCCATCCGCGCGAAGCCTTCGCCAATCAGCTCGCGCTGATGCTTGAGCTCCTCTTCCCCGCGCACCATGCGCTCACGCTCCTTCGGGCACTAACGCCTGTGACGGCCGATCTCTTCAGCCAGCCATGCCTTGATCAGCGATTGATAGGGCATATCCCGCTTGTTCGCCTCAACTTTGATTCGTTCTAACAACGCTACTGGCAAACGCAGCGAGATTGCCTTCGTCGTAGGCTTCAGGTTTGGGAAACGTCCTCGCTCGGCCTGGCTCCAATCCAAGTAATCAGTGGAGTCATGACTTTCCCAGAAGACACGCGCCTCCTCTTCCGTCTTGAGCTCAGGAACCACCTTTCTTGCCGTCGTCATAAAAGACCCTCTCCTTCCAGTGCATGTCTCGGCTAGAAATAACTCGGATCAAAGTTCCGGCCCCGCGCAGCGTGAAGGTAACGTGTAGCAATCGGCCCTCGTCTGTTGTCCCCAGAGCATGGAAGCGCGGTTCTTGGTGACTGTGCTTGGGATCGCGGACAACCAACAAGGGCTCGTTGAAGAAGATCTGCTCTGCTTCTGCTTGGCTTACGCTGTGCTTGTCAGCGCTCTTGCGGGCGTTTCCCGAATCCCAGTCAAATCCGACTACCGGGTGCCAGTCGATCATCGGGCGTATACTCTCATCATATACGCAACGTCACAAGAGCTCCCACGGCAAGCGCCCACGGTGCCGCAGAGCACACAAGGGCAGCTTTGACTCCTCCGCCTTGAGGCACGTAACAAGCTCATTTAACTGGACAGGCTGCGGTGTGGGCTCGCCACGTTGACGTTGGCCTCGCTATCCGCCAGCAGTTCGCCGATCCGCTGGTCGAGATCAGCACGCGTTTGCAGCACCCCCTCGGCAAAGCTCAGCCGGACCACCGGGAAGCGTAGCCCCCAGTCCCAGCGCCCATGGGCCTCAAGCCCACGAAACAAGGACTCGTTGCCGGCGAAGAGCTCGGCGAGGGTGTCGAGGAACAGCGATTTGCCGAAGCGCCGGGGGCGGGAGAGGAAGTAGTGGGTCCCCTCTTCGATCAGGCGCAGCGCAAAGCCGGTCTTGTCGACGTAGTAGTAGTCCCCCTCGCGGATCTTGCGGAAGGTCTGGATGCCGATGGGCAGGCGGCGGCGGGACATGGCTGTGCTCGGTGAAGGACGTCGGCGATTCAGGACAGTGTAGCGGAACCGCCGAAGTCGCCGAGGGTTCAGCGCCGCGGGCCCAGCGTAGGCGAGGCAAAGTCTGGAGGCCCAACGTCGGCTCCAGGCAGCTGCGTGAATCTTC
>JBATTL010000346.1:0-3645 GCA_049670525.1 Thiohalocapsa sp.
TACTTGGTCAGGGATGGAACACGAACCAGCTTGTCGTTCGACGATTAGCGGCCGCGAGGCTTGGAAGCGGGCCTTGCTCCGTACTCTGTCCAATGAAATCTCGTTGAACCGCCCACGTCTTCACTCCTCAAGCAGTTTGTCCGATCAGTAGCTGCCGGCAGCATGATCGGGCTCTGTTGCGTTAGCAGGCGGCCTCTCGATTTCGGTAAGCTGCGCTCGCAACGGGTAGCGCTGCAAGGGTTCAGACGGATCTTCCAGCCTAGACATCGACAAGTTAGCGGGTAAGTATCTGATAAAAAAATGGAAAACGGCCTGGCCAGCGGAGGGCTTACTGCCTACAATGCCTTGGCGGTTTGGCGAGGAAAGCGCAGACCGAGGGCGTCGAGGAGAGTACGTTGCTCATCGTCGGGCTGAATGAGACGCGCGTAGCGACTGCCTTTGACGTCATAGATCAAATAGGTCAGCCGACCGAGTGCTTGTAATGCATCCTCAGGCGTCATGGCCAGGGGATCATCATCCGTGGTGCCAAAGGCCTGATGCAAGAGGGCTTGAAACCGACGGGTGATCTTCAGCGCCAACAGCGCGACAAAGACATGCGCCATCTGCCCGGATTCGCCAGCCAGGGTGTGGCAGAGATTGCACATTTGACTGGCATAAAGCTGCTTTCCGGCGGCGATGTCTCCGTCCGCGGCGCTTGTTGGGCCGCCGAGCAGGAGCGCGGTAACCAGGGCGGGGGTCGAGGTGTGGGTGTTCATTGTGATGGCTCCTGAGTAGCGGCGGCTTGGCTGGCGGGCTCTTCGGTGGAATCGGGCTCGGCTGACAAGCGCTCGAGAAGCCCTTTGTGTCCAACCTGCGTGTGGCAGGTGACACAGTGCATGGCGCCAGCGCCCTTGAAATAGGTCTGATGGGCAAAGGTTGCGGCCTGGGTTTGATTCTCCGCCTGCTCGAGACGTGAATGGCAGCTCAGACATCCGGAGTCGTAGACGAAGCTTTCGCGATGCTCCAGGTTATCGACCCAGTCCGGCTCTTCGAAAAGCGCAGCGGCCTCCGCCCAGACGTCGTAAAGCCCCGTCTTGACTTTGGCGACGAGATAGCCAGTCTGGCTGTCATGGGGGAGATGACAGTTGGCACAAGCGGCACTCAGGCCCTTTGGGTTGTTGCCGCCATGCACGTCCGCCGCGTAGGCTTCGGCGAAGGGTTTCATGGTGTGGCAGACGGTGCAGAACTCCTGTCCGGATGTCGCCTGGAGCGCGGTCTCCGTGACGACCCAAGAGCCCGAGACGACGACTGAGAGGAGCGTGAGGGCTCCAAGAGTGATGGCCAGCCACTTAAGGATCTTCATTGTCATCTGAACTCGTAGACGGGGGACACTGGCATGGCGCGCCCACCCATTGCGGGCGCCAAGGCTAATGCTCCATTGAAGTTCGGGAATCGCTGACGGGTGTTCGCGCCCCTGCTCTGATCGTGGTATCGGCGTTCAGGTCGGTTGTACAAGGAGATGGCGCAATCGCTGTCCACGGATTGCGGGTGAGCGCAAAAATGCCTTAGGCCGTTGGCGCTCGTCGAGCCGTCGACGTTCGTCTCTGCCAACCGAGTCCGAGATGCCCCAACAACTCTGACCTCAATCGAGACGCCCGGTCGCGGCCGCGACTCCCAGGCCCCGTGGCAAGCCGGATTCCTTGAAGGGGTTTTTCGCCCAAACCGGTAGAGTCGACGACTGGCGCGGTAACCACAGGTTCCGGGGAGTAGCTGTTGCCGGCGGCTTTCGCCCCTGCCGGTGCCTCAATCCGGGCCATAGTCCCGTTTCCAGTCGCCGCTCGGCGCACTGGACGTGCGGGTCTCCCGCATCCAGCGCTCGGACGAGGTGTCATGCCTTCGCCCACGGAAGGTCACGCGTGCGCACCGACAGCTCTTTGAGCCCCATCGTTCGATGAAGCCACGCGTCCGGGAAGCGTGTGGTCCCCCGGCCTGGCTGCTTGTGCTTCCCGCGTAACCACCAACGCAGCCGCTTGCGCGCGTGACGGTCCAGCGCCCGGTAGGTCGTGCTGACCGGCCCGAGACAAAAGTAGTTTGCCCAACCGATAAGAACCCGGTTAAGCCGCTCCACTCTGTCCTCGGGCGTCGCCAGCAGCCACTGTCGGCTGGTCGCCTCGCTGATCGTACGGCAGACCTTCTTGACGCTCTTCTTCGAGGGGCGCGTGCCGATATAGGCCCGTCCCGTCTTGGTCGAATAGCATCGTCCGAAGGTATAGCCCAGAAAGTCGAAGTGTTCCTGCGGTATCCGACACCGCCCGGTCTTCTCTTCGTTGACCGTCAATTTCAGCCGCTCCATCAGCCCACGCATGGCCTCCATAGCCTGTCCACCGGTTCCCCGGCAGCAGATGACAAAATCATCGGCAAAGTTGACGATCCGGGCCTGGAGCCGTTGCTCCAGCCCCAACGTTTTCCACCCCAGCACGAAACGGCGCATGTACAGGTTGCTGAGTAACGGTGAGATCGGTGCCCCTTGCGGGATACCGCGCTTGGTGTCCTTCGCCTGCGTGGTGCGTCTCCTGCGCCCACGTCCGTCTTCCTCTTCGACCGGGGCCACCAGCCATTGCTTGATCAGGGCGAGAACGTGGCGATCACTGATCCGCCGCGCCAGGCTCCGTAACAGCTCGGCATGTGGAATTGAGTCGAAGTAGCCTGACAGATCCGCGTCAATGACGTCCGTGTAACCCGTGTTGAGCAGCTTGTGGACATGGCGCACCGCATCGTGGGCGTTGCGTCCTTCCCGATAGGCATACTGTTCCGGTTGCAGGTCGGCCTCGAAGATCGGCGCGAGCACAAGGACCGCGGCCGTCTCGATCACCCGATCACGGATCGTTGGTATTCCTAAGGGCCGCTGCTGGCCGTTCGGTTTGGGGATAGAGACCCGGCGCACCGGACTCGCCCGGTAGCGCTTCTCCCTCAAGGCTTGCGCCAGTTCGCCCAGCCACCGCTCGACCCCGTACGCCTCGATGTCGGAGAAGTCCTCCCCGTCCACTCCGGGCTTGCCGCGATTGCTGCGGGCCAGCCGGTAGGCGTGGGCGAGAATATCCTCCCGGTAGATCTTGTCGTACAGGGCATAGAAGCGGAACTCGGGCGACTCCTTCGCTTTCGCATGAAGTGCCTGCTGAAGTTTCTGTACCTTAATCGGAGCTTGTAGGCTCACGCCAGTCTCCTCGACCTCACCTCTTTCAACACTGCCCTCGAACGAGGCCCCTTTCCTCCGCCGGCATTACCCGGTTTCAACGGTAGTATGGGCCTCCCGCCACCCCAGACGGCCCGGCCTGGCCCTCGCGGGCTTCCGGTTGGTGCACACGCCGCACCACCGCAGGGGCTTCCCGTGTTGCGTCGGTTCCCCGTTGTGTATGCATGCCGTCGCCACTACCCCGGCGGACTCGCTGGGTGCTCTCATCGCTCGCTTCCCCAGCGACGGCGGCCTTCCCCGAATTCGAGGCGGGTCGGCATCCGCATTGTGCGTTTCGAGGCCTGCTCAGCGTTCACTGCACGTTACGGCCTGCATACTCGCCAAGTCACTAAAATGACCCTCTACACCGAAGGCTTCGACTGCTTCGTTACCTCCACAGCCGCTCCGATTGCTACCGGCTGGAGCGATAGTTG
>JBATTL010000347.1:0-11382 GCA_049670525.1 Thiohalocapsa sp.
AGGCGACGCCGACGATCATGCTTGCAAGACCGGCGAGGCGGAGATTGCGGCTGTCCTGACGCGCCACTTCGAGCATCACGCGTCGCATGGCGTCGGGGGCAAGAAAGGGCATCACCCCTTCGATAACCAAGACCAGCGAGAATGCAACCAACAAATCATGCCACATGGTTCAGTCTCGCGGGGAAGGTGACGCCGGGCAATCCTTACCGCGCCATTCACAAAGCGCCGAATCATTACAGAAGGCGGGTGGATTGTCTACGGACGAGCGCCGCATCGAGAAGGGGTCGAGAGATACGTGGGCAGAGCGACAGCTCGAACCGAGCCGGAGTAGTACTTTCAGTAGGGAGGGGATCCCGTTGGCATGATTTCGGTTGCCGTATCCGTCTGTTGCAGCGGAATGTCTGGATCGGCCGACCCGCGTCAAACGGGGTCGGCCGCGTCGGACCTACTCTTTCTCGGAACCCAGAGCCGGCGACAGCGGTGTCGTTGGGGACGGTTTGGGTTGCGCTGGCGCAGCCGACTGAGCCGGATCGGCATACTGCTGATTGAAGAACTTAAAGAAGTCCGAATCCGGTGCGAGCACCAGCGTGCTGCCGCTCTGCGAGAAGGACGTCCGGTAGGCGTTCAGACTCCGGTAGAACGCGTAAAACTCGGGGTCTTCCTGATAGGCGCCCGCATAAACTTCGGCTGACTTCGCGTCACCCGTACCCCGAGTTTCCTCCGCCTCTCTGTAGGCGTCGGCAAGCGTGACCGTGCGCTGACGGTCCGCGTCAGCGCGGATGCGTTCGGCGGCTTCAGAACCCTTCGCGCGCAGATCGCGGGCCACACGCTCGCGCTCGGCGCGCATCCTATTATAGACAGACTCACTGACTTCCGGCGGCAGGTCGATCTTCTTGACGCGAATATCGACAACTTCGACGCCAAGCTCAGCCGCCTGGGTGTCAACTCGCTTGGTCAGAGTCTGCATCAATTCGAGACGGTCTTCGGACACCACCTCCCTAATAGTCCGCTTGCCGAACTCGTCGCGTAGACTGGTGTTGATCCGCTCCGACAGCAAGCGTGCGGTGCGGGAGCTGTCACCACCAGTAGACCGGAAAAACTGGGCGGCATTGTTGATGCGCCACTTCGCATAGGAGTCGACGATGACGTCCTTCTTCTCGATGGTCAGGAATCGCTCGGGGCGCGAGTCGAGGGTCTGAATACGTGCATCAAAGGTCAGGATATTGTTCAGTAGCGGGACCTTGAAGTGTAATCCTGGCTTATAGTCGCTCGCGACAATCTCACCCAGGCGGAGTTTGATTGCCGTTTCATACTGCTGGACGATGAAGGTCGATGCATAGATCAGTACGGCCAGCAGCGCGACCGCGATAGCGACCAGCATTTTCTTGGAATCATCCATCAACGGCTCCTGCGTTCTCTCGACGTGTCGCGGGATCGATCGGACGTCTTGGGCGTAATGTCGCTGGCCGTGTCTGCGGCATCAAGCATCGACGTGCGGGGTTGCGGCGGCGGCTTCTGCTGCATGAGTTGATCAAGCGGCAGATACATAAGGCTATTCCCACTCGGGATGTCCAGCAGCACCTTGTTGCTCTCCCCGAGGACTTCCTCCATGGTTTCCAGATAGAGGCGTTCGCGGGTAACATTCGGCGCTTTCTTGTATTCGCCAAGAACGGCCGTGAAGCGCGATGCCTGACCCTGCGCTTCGGCAATCACCCGGTCGCGGTAGGCCTTCGCGTCGGCGACCGCTCGAGCCGCTTCACCACGCGCCTGAGGCAGAATCTCGTTGGAGTAAGCCTCGGCCTTGTTTTCAAGCCTCTCCTTGTCTTCGCGCGCTTTGATGGCGTCATCGAAGGCTTCTTTGACTTGCTCCGGTGGCTTAGCCGGCTGCATGTTCACCGAGGTCACAAGTAACCCGGTCTTATAGATATCCATCAGGCTCTGCACGCGCTCACGAATCATCGCCGCGACGGCGCTTCGCCCTTCTGTCAGGATGAAGTCCAGTTCGCTGCCGCCGATGGTTTTTCGCACCACGGTTTCGGTGGCGTCCCGCAATGTCTTCTCGGGCGACTGATCCTGATACAGGAAGTTAGCCGCGTCCTGGATACGCGATTGTACGGTCAGTTCCACATCGACAATATTCTCATCCTTCGTGAGCATCGCCGCCTTGTGGCTGAACGATGAAATCTCGTCGACATTGACGATCTCGACGGATTCGATCGGCCATGGCACGTGCCAATGCGGCCCAGGCTCGGTCATTTTCGTGTACGCACCAAAGCGAGTCACGACGCCGCGCTCGGCGGGATCGACAATGTAGATGCCGGTAAAGAGCCAGCCGATGAATAGCACCGCCACGATCACGCCGATGGCGCGCATGCTGAGGTTCGGACCGCTAGACCCGCCACTACTACCTGAGCCACCGGACTTCTTCACGCCACCCAGGAATCCGCTGAGGCGTTCCTGAAGCTTGCGTACGATTTCGTCGAGGTCTGGCGGCCCCTGATTGCCGGAGCTTCCGCCCCAGGGGTCTTTATTGCCGCCTCCCGGCTCGTTCCAGGCCATATGATCTCCGCAACAGGTGTTAGTTGATTCGCCGGGGTCCACGTTGCTCCGTCGCTTGGAGCCCGCGCGCAGGGGGAAGGTGCCGCCGTACCGCCGCGATATCAAGCGGACCGGCGCAGCCCGTCATTCTAGGGGCTAGTAGGCCGTCTCGGCAACGCCCGGTGCCGTTCGGTCACGGAATCCGGGGCTTTGGCATCTTCCGCTTGGAACACCGCGATGACCGCGACGTTCGAATCGACGTCCGAATCAAGGGTCTTCGCGACAGTCGCTGGCCGATGCTCGTGGCCGCCGGAAACGGCGCGTGTTGGACCGTCGGACACTCGAGGGCGTTCCGAAACCAGGCGCCCCGACCAGCGTGTCTGATCGCGCATATATCGGTCATGCCGAGCACGCGAGATTTCGACCTCAATATCCCAACCGCCTTCTTCCGTCGGTGCCTCATACAGCACTCGGGCATGAGAGAACAGCCATGCGCGCAATGCACCATCGCCGGGGCCGAGACGTAACCGTTGACGAAGACTCTCGCCGCGAAAGTGCTCCGCCAGAGCTTGCAGCAGAAAATCGATACCGGCGCCTGTCTGAGCCGAGAGCCAGACCCGTGCGACCTTCCCATCCGCATCGCGGTCGACGCGGGGTTCCAAGTCCGGCAGTGTATCTGTCTTGTTGAACACCAGGATGGTCGGAATTTCCGTTGCCCCGATCTCGGCGAGCACTGTGCCAACATCCGCAATGCGACGCGAGCGTTGTTCGCTGCCCGCATCGACGACGTGGAGCAGCAAATCCGCGGAACGCGTCTCTTGCAAGGTCGAGCGGAACGCCGCGACGAGTTCGTGCGGCAGCTGGTTGATGAAGCCGACGGTGTCCGCCAGCACGATGCTAGGCGCATCCGGGAGTTCCAATCGACGCAATGTCGGGTCGAGGGTCGCGAATAGTTGGTCGGCTTGTAAAACGCCGGCCTCGGTGAGCCGATTGAACAGCGTCGACTTTCCCGCGTTCGTGTAGCCCACCAGGGACACGGTGGGGACCTCTGCGCGATCACGCGCGCGCCGGCCCTGTGCGCGCTGCGTTTCGATCCGCTCCAGGCGCGACTTCAACAGCGCGATGCGGTTGCCGAGCAGTCGTCTGTCGGTTTCGAGCTGGGTCTCACCCGGGCCCCGCAGACCAATGCCGCCTTTCTGGCGCTCAAGGTGGGTCCAACCGCGCACGAGCCGCGTGGATAGGTGACGCAACTGCGCCAACTCGACCTGGAGTTTTCCGTCGAAGGACCGCGCCCGCTGGGCGAAAA
This sequence comes from Thiohalocapsa sp., assembly GCA_049670525.1. Lineage (GTDB taxonomy): Bacteria > Pseudomonadota > Gammaproteobacteria > Chromatiales > Chromatiaceae > Thiohalocapsa. The sequence continues at coordinate 3,845 of JBATTL010000347.1, forward strand.
TATCCAGGATGAGTCCGCTTCGCTCCACCACGCGACAACACAGCAGGCGCTCGAGATTGCGTTCCTGTGCCGGGCTTAGGGCGTGATCGAAGATCGCCAGTTCGGCACTCGTCGCCTCCACCAATGCTTTGAGCTCGTCGGCTTTACCACTGCCGATGAACAAACGCGAGTCGGGCCTGTCCCTTGAACCCGTTAGCCATCCGACTTCCAGGGCGCCCGCGGCTTTCGCCAACAGACGGAACTCAAGGATTGAGTCTTCGTCGACCGGGTGCCCGACGGCGAGTTGAACGAGAATGGCGCGCTCGCCGGCGCGAGGTCGTTCAAACATACGCGTTCGGTGTCATGTCGACCTCAGCCCGCAGGAAGGCAGCCATGGAGGAGGCGCTTGGCTCAAGCGTTGCCCTGCTGCTCGGTATCCGGCTCCTGACTCGGGGGCAATTTGACATTACGCGCCGGCACCACGGTTGAGATGGCGTGCTTATAGATCATCTGGCTGACATTGTTCTTGAGCAACACCACAAACTGATCGAAAGACTCGATTTGACCCTGGAGCTTAATTCCGTTCACCAGGAAGATCGACACGGGGATGCGCTCCTTTCTAAGCGCGTTAAGAAAAGGGTCTTGCAGGCTCTGGCCCTTGGACATGGATTGAGCTCCTTGTTGTTTTTTCCCGGTCGGTCATTTCGCGACCGGCGATCGCATGGCGTTTGATAGACGAAGACGGACAAAATATCACACAGTGGGCGGGATCGCGCATGCAACGATGCGATTCAGGGCTGTCCCGAATCACATTGGACGGGTTGTGCCGACGTCCTCACCCGGGCCTATCCTGACTCGGCGCCGAATGGCCTCAAAACGCCTTTGATTAGCTCCGATAACCCTCAAAGAAGCCTCTGCGCAGCGGCCAAGGCCCGCTTCGCGACCGGCTCGTCATCCCAGATCCAGGCGCAATCAGGCTCTGACCTGAGCCAGGTGTATTGACGTTTCGCAAGCTGCCGCGTGGCAGCAACCGCGCGAGCCGACATCTGTTCAAAGCTACAGGCGCCCTCGACGAATTGTCGCATTTGCCGATACCCGACGCAGCGCATCGATGGGAGTTTGGGGTGCAGATCGCGGCGTTGCAGGAGACTCCGAACCTCTTCCTCGAAACCCGACTCAAGCATCGCCGCAAACCGCTCGGCAATGCGGCGGTGTAGCTCCGCCCTGTGCCTCGGGGAGCGCACCAGCTTCAATGTGCGGTACGGGAGCCTGGACTGCTTGGTCGATTGCCATAACTCGGTCATCGACTGTCCGGCGCGCAGATAGACTTCGAGCGCCCGGTTCACCCGTTGTGGATCGTTAGGATGGATTCGGGCCGCCGCATCCGGGTCAACCTCTGCGAGCCAGCGGTGCATTGCGGCCGTACCGTCCCGTCGTGCTCGCTCGGCCAGTGCGGCGCGCAGGTGAGGATCACTCTCGGGCAGCGGTGACAGCCCGTGTTGCAACGCGCGAAAATAGAGCATGGTGCCGCCCACTAACAGCGGGATCCGGCCTAAAGCGGAGATTTGCGCCATTGCCGCGAGTGCGTCCTCGCGGAAGCGCGCCGCCGAGTAGGCGTCGGCGGGATCGCAGATGTCAATCAGCCGATGCGGAAAGCGCCCGAGGATTTCCTGCGCCGGCTTCGCAGTGCCAATGTCCATGCCCCGGTAGATCAACGCCGAGTCGACACTGACGATATCGCAGGGCAATGCATCGGCCAGCAATAGAGCCAGGTCGGTCTTGCCCGACGCCGTCGGCCCCATGAGCAGGATCGCCGGAGGCAGCGTCGGCTCCTTTGGGTTCGAAGCGGCCACTAACGACCGCGCATGAACAACCCATCAAGTTCCCGCTGCGACAACTTGATCCAGGTGGGCCGGCCATGGTTGCACTGATCAGCACGCTCCGTGTTTTCCATCGCCCGCAACAGTGCGTTCATCTCGGAGATGCCCAAACGCCGATTAGCACGCACGGCGCCGTGGCAGGCCATGGACGAGAGCACCCCGTTGATCTCCTGGCGCACCCGTTCGCTGCCCCTGTCGGCGCTTGCGTCGGCGCCCAGGTCCGCGAGTACATCTCGCAGCAATTGTTCCGAATCCACCCCATGAAGCAGGGCCGGGATCTCGCGAACGGCAAGTTTTTGGTCACCGAGACGACTGACCACCAGACCCGCGCGCGCCATCGTCGGCCCATGGCTCTCCGCCAAGTCCGCCTCTGCCGGGCTCACATGGACGACGACCGGCACCAGCAGGGGCTGACGCCGAATCTCGCCAACCTCGGCAGTACGTTTGAGCCGTTCGTAGCCGATGCGCTCATGCGCGGCATGCATATCAACGATTATCAGGCCGTCCTCCGCCTGAGCGAGTACATAGATGCCGTTGAGCTGACCGATGGCGAAGCCCAACGTCGGCGTCACCGGCTCAGCGTCCGGCGCCTGTGCATTCATCGGCGTATCGCGGTCGGGGTCGCGGCCCGCATCGTCGTCGCCGGGCCGCGGGGGGCGTTGGAATTCGAGGGCGGCGGCATAGGAACCACGAGCCTCATTGATAGGCAACGGCAGTCGACCTGCTACAGAAAACGCCGGGGGGTGAGATGGCTGATCGGCACCCTGGGAGGACGCATCCGACACCGAAAAATTTGTCGCGGACGCCGGTGCCGATTCTTGAGCGTCGTCCGATCCTTGGGTCGTCACCCCGCCGGCGAGGCGCCGATGTACCGCGCGGAAGATGAAGTCGTGTACTTGGCGCCCCTCGCGGAAGCGCACCTCCTGTTTGGCCGGATGTACATTGACGTCCACCTGCCGCGGTGGCAGCTCAAGGAATAAAACGTAGGCTGGATATCGGCTATGATGCAGCACATCCCGATAGGACTGACGGACCGCATGGGCCACCAGCTTGTCCCGCACCAAACGACCGTTGACATAGAAGAACTGCAAATCGCCCTGACTGCGGGCAAATGCCGGCTGCGCGATCCAGCCGCAAAGGCGAAGTCCCTCGGCCGTCTGATCCAGCGTCAGACTCGCATCCATGAACGCGTCACCGAGCAAGGCCTGGAGCCTGGGTGCAGAAAAACCTCGCTCACCCCGCCGCAGATCCATGACCGTGCGTCCGTTGTGCTTGAGGCGCAGCGCCACCTCGCCGTGGGCCAGCGCCATCCGTCGTAAAACCTGCTCCACGTGTCGGAATTCGGTCTTCTCGGTGCGCAGGAACTTACGCCGGGCCGGCACGTTGTAGAACAGATCAAGCACTTCCAGTGTTGTGCCCATTGGATGCGCGGATGGCGTTGGAGCATCGAGTTGGTCGCTGCCATCGGCCGTCATGCGCCACCCATGCGACGCGTTGCCGGTGCGCGAGGTCAAGGCCAGCCGCGACACCGAAGCGATGCTAGGCAGGGCCTCGCCGCGAAACCCCAGGGTGCCGACGGCTTCCAGATCATCCAGCGTCGCGATCTTGCTGGTCGCATGCCGCGACAGCGCAAGCCGCAGCTGATCGCGGTCGATACCGACGCCATCGTCGCGAATCCGGATCAACTTGGCACCGCCCCGCTCCAGGCCCACATCGATCCTTCGGGCGCCGGCATCCAGACTGTTCTCGACCAGTTCCTTGACCACGGAGGCCGGTCGCTCCACGACCTCGCCGGCGGCGATCTGGTTGATAAGCTGGGGCGGGAGCGCGCGAATAATGGGCATCCGCGGGATGGAATCAGAAACCGCGCCGGGTCGCAAGGGAGACGACCAAAAGGGCTCGGCGCTGTCCTCGCCAATAGAGACGCTTCTCAGCCGCCGGGTTTACCGAGCACCTGACCGATCCGTACCTGGTCGTCCCCAAAGTCGAGATGCGACGTGCTCCGCAGCGCGGCCAGGGGCAGATTGTAGCCCTGGGCGATCTGCGTCATGGTTTCGCCGTTACCGGGTAGGTGGTCACGCGCGTTCGAAGTGGCATCGTCGCGACGCTCACCAGGCTGACGGGCGAAGCGGGTGCCCGGGGGCGGATAGTCACGGAAGTAGTCGAGGATGCCGGCCAGCAGCGAGCTGGCCAGTTTGTTCTGATAACCGCCGCTGCGCAGGCGTTTCTCCTCGTCGGGGTTTGAAATAAACGCGGTCTCGACGAGCATGGACGGGATGTCCGGCGACTTGAGCACGACAAAGCCGGCCTGCTGGATGCGCGTCTGATGAACGTGGCCTAGGGACCGCAGCTTCTCCAGCACCCGGGTCGCGGCAATGCTGCTATGTTCGATGGTCGCGTTCTGGGTCATGTCCAGCAGCACGCTCGCGAGCACGTCGTTGCGCTCCGCAAGACTGACACCGCCGATGAGGTCGGCGCGATTCTCGCGCGCCGCGAGCCACTTCGCGGCCTCACTGGTCGCGCCACCGTTCGATAAGGTATAGACCGACGAACCGCGCACGCTCGGGTCCTTGAACGCGTCGGCATGAATCGACACGAAAAGGTCCGCGTTATGCTTGCGGGCCTTGGCAATACGCTGACGCAAGGCGACGAAATAGTCGCCGTCGCGAATCAGAACGGCCTTCATGCCCCTTTGCTTATTGATCAGCGCCGCGAGTTTTTTGGCGATCGAGAGTGTGACGTCCTTCTCGCGTGTACCGGAGCGCCCGACGGCACCGGGATCCTCGCCGCCGTGCCCGGCATCGACGGCGACGATCACGTCACGCTGTCTGCCACCCTTGGGCTTAACCGAAAGATGCGAAGGGGCCGGCTTCCCGCGCTTGGACGTGCTTGGTGATGCGGCCGTAGCCACGGCAGTCCTGCCCGATCCACTGCTAACCAGGCTTTTTGGAGTCAGATCGATGACCAACCGATGCCCATAGGTGCCGTTCGGCTGCAACTCGAAGCTCTTGACCTTCGCCGGCTGTTTCAGATCCATAACAACCCGCAGATCACCGCCGCCGCGAACGCCGCTTCGCAGGCCCGAGACAAGCAGGTCACGGGAATCAGCATCCGGCAGTTTGCCGTCAAAGCGCGCATCCGACAGATCGACGACGAGTCGATTCGGATTGTCGAGGGCGAAGACCCTGTGCCGAATGGGCGCGGCGGTATCGATGACGATGCGCGTGTGATCCGGTGCGTTCCAGATCCGTGCGCCGTGGACGACCGTTTGACCCGCCAGCACCAGATCGGGCAGTACTAGACTCGCCAGCACCAACAAGGCCTTCAGGGATGCCAGTCTTATGATCTTTGCCGACAGTGTTGCGGCGTGATTCCGCATCGCACGACTCTCTCCGGTCTGAGTCTCCGAAATAGGGCTGACAATCGTCTCGAAGCATAGCACTTCTACCTAGCCTTTTCCAAGCAACAACCGCTGCTTGCATCGGTTTCTTGAGTATTCGCCCTAGGATTTATGGAGTATTGCTGCTAGCTGTGACCGAGATCGCATCCTACGGTGGGATCGCTTGGCCGTTGCACGAAAGGCGACCGATCCCCGGTCCGGTAAACGCGAGCGCAGCAGACGGAGCGTTTGTCTATGCTCACCATCGTCGGCGCCGAGTCCCATGGACTCTTTGGGTCGATCGTCGGCGTTACACCAGCGCACACAACAATCCCGTCTGGAGGTCGCTTCCATGCAGAAACAACCGATCATGTCCTGGTCCAGCCTGGAGCCATTGACGCCCACCTATGCCTTGGCTGCCGATGTCGACCTCGTCGTCGTCCGCTGGCCCGAGGAGGACAGGGTGTCGGTGCTCTATGGCCGCTGCGCGCACCGCGGCGCGCTGATGTCGGATGCCCGTATCGAAGGGGACAATATCATTTGCGGCCTGCATGACTGGGATTACCGCTACAAGACCGGCATTAGCGCCTACGATCCCGCCGAAAGGCTCCATCGCTTCAACGCCTGGGTGGAAGCGGATCAGGTCTGGGTCGATGAAGACGAGATCCGCACTTGGGCCGCAAAGAACCCCCAACCCTACAAACGAGACAGGTACCAGGGGTTATACAAAGACCACCACGGCGGACCTGAAGAGACGCACTACCAATACATTCAGCATCTGGCCGAGCACGGGCTTTCCGAGGTGGGACACCATGGCCGCGTCAGCGCTATGGGCGTGCCTCGCGACGAGCTGCCCAAGTGGGAGCGGATTCAGCTCCTGACGGCCCAACTGCATCGGGTGCCGCTGTTGGACGACCATGCGGTGGGCACCGAGGTGATCATTGGACCCAACGCCAATAAGCCCCTGGTGCTGGAGCGCCCGCTGTTCGTCTCGGACATGAGCTACGGGGCGCTGTCCGAGGAGGCCAAGGTGTCGCTGGCCATGGGCGCGGAGAAGGCAGGCACCGGTATTTGCTCCGGCGAGGGTGGCATGCTGCCCGACGAGCAGAGCGCCAACTCACGTTATCTGTATGAATTGGCCTCCGCACGCTTCGGCTACTCCATGGACAAGGTCAAGCGCTGCCAGGCATTCCACTTCAAGTGCGGCCAAGGCGCGAAAACGGGCACCGGCGGCCATCTGCCCGGAAACAAGGTGCAGGGCAAGATCGCTCAGGTGCGGGGGCTCGACGAGGGCGAGGCCGCCGTCTCGCCCTCACGCTTCCCCGACTGGGACAATCTGCACCACTATCGCCAGTTCGCCGCCGAGGTGCGTGAGGCGACGGGCGGCATTCCGATCGGTGTCAAGCTGTCGGCGCAGCATATCGAGCGCGATATCGAGGCCGCACTGCAGATCGGTGTCGACTACATCATCCTCGACGGCCGCGGCGGAGGCACAGGTGCCGCACCGCTGATCTTCCGCGATAACATCTCGGTGCCGACCATCCCCGCCCTCGCGCGTGCCCGACGCTATCTGGATAAACAGGGCCGCGGGGACCTCACATTGGTGATCACAGGCGGTTTGCGTCTGCCGGCAGACTTCATCAAGGCGATGGCGCTGGGTGCCGACGCCGTCGCGCTGTCCAACTCGGCGTTGCAGGCCATCGGCTGTCTCGGTATGCGCGCCTGCCACACCAACAACTGTCCGGTTGGCATCGCCACCCAAAAGCCCGAGCTGCGCCAGCGTTTGAAAATCGAGACGGGGGCCGAGCAGCTCAATAACTTCTTCCGCGCCTCCACAGAGCTCATGCAAGTCATGGCCCGCGCCTGCGGTCACGATCACCTGAGCAAGTTCTGCATCGACGACCTGACCACCTTCGACCGTGAGATGGCCCATCTCACTGGTATCAGCTATGCCGGTGTGTCTCTCGACTGAACCCACCTGCCCCACTTCGACCCCAACCCGAATTTGGAGCGGCTCCATGGCCACTGAGAACAAAGAAACCGAACTGAAGTGGCACAAAGTCCTGACCAAGGACGCACTACCCGAGGGGCGCGTCACCTCGGTGGCCTCCGAGAAGCGCACCCTGTGCATGACCCACCACGCGGGACAATTCGGGGCGCTGGAGAACAAATGCCCCATCAGGGCGGGCCGTTGGGCGAGGGATCGATCGAGCACGGTCTGCTGCGCTGCCCCTGGCACGGTTGGGACTACGACCCGATTACCGGTCGGGCACCCGGATTCGATGATGGGGTCGAGACCT
>JBATTL010000348.1:0-5875 GCA_049670525.1 Thiohalocapsa sp.
TAGCGTTCCATGTCCGGGCGCACGTAGACCGTCTCCGGTGGCAGCCGGCGGGCCGCCTCGACGATCGGCATGGCCGAATGCACGCCATAGCGACGGGCTTCGTAAGAACAGGTCGCGACCACACCGCGTCGGCCCGGCTCCGCACCGACGACGACCGGCAGCCCGCACCATGCCGGGTTGTCGCGTTGCTCGACAGCGGCATAGAAGGCGTCGAGATCGACGTGCATGACGAGGCGGGACATGGCGCGATGGAACCCTAAGTCGGTGTCGTCCGGCTCGTGATGGTTGAACCAAGAAACGGCGGGTGGGCCAATTGGCGACCCTTGTCGGCAACTGGATTCAGCGTCAGATTATAGCCTCGCCAAGTCGCCCCAGACCCAGTGCTGGAGACCCGACCCATCGACTCCAGACCCTTTCGATTTCTTGTTCATCGCCCAAGCAAGGACCGAGCCCTTGCCGTTGATGGCCGACGACCTGCGGATAGCGCCCTATCCCGTGGAGCGCATCTGACTGAACCCCGAGACCCTGTGAAAGGTCTGCGTATCGACGCCAAGGCGGTTGCCGAGGCGTACCGCGCCGGCGCGCACAGTATGCAGGCACTCGTTGAGGATTGCTGACCAAGATCGACCAGCGATGCGTTGGATCGAGACTGCGCCGGCCCGGGTTCTGCGGCTCGGTACAATACGCTCATGCAAACCCGCCCTGTGCCGCCTTCCGCATCCGCGCCGACCCAGCGTCTCGCGATCGGCGCCATGCTCTGCGGCTCCGCGTTGTGGGGCCTCTATTGGCTGCCGCTGCGTCTGATCGAGCAAACCGGTCTCGCGGGCCTCTGGGCCATTGCGCTGATTTACCTGAGCGCCACGGCCGTGTTTCTGTTTCTGGCGCGTGGCGACTTGCTCGATCTGCGCCGGGTTTCTCGGTGGATGCTCGGTATCGGTCTGTCCTCGGCGATCTCCGGTGTCGCCTTCAGCATCGGCGTCATCGAGGGTGAGGTGGCACGGGTGCTGATTCTGTTCTATCTCTCGCCCATTTGGTCGGTGCTCCTGGCAAGACTGGTGTTACGCGAGCCGTTGGCGCCGGTGACAATCCCGGCGCTGGTCGTCGCGTTGGTCGGTGCAGGGATGATGTTGGGCGCTGAGCCCGTCGTCGAGGACGTCGGCCGTGCCGACTTGCTGGGATTGGTCGCCGGTCTTGCCTTCGCGTTGACCAACGTGCAACTGCGTGCCGCGAGCGATTTGCCGGCTCGTCTGAAGAATCTCGCTGCCTGCTACCTGATCCCGCCGCTGGCCATCGGGGCCGCGCTGGCGACCGACGTGCCGCTTATCGCGCCACCATGGGCGGTTGTGGCAAGTGTCGGTCTTGGGCTGGTGTGGATGTGTCTGATGGTGGCCGCGGTTCAGTTCGGTGTCAGCCACATGCCATTGCAGCGCTCGTCGGTCCTGCTGCTATTCGAACTTGTGGTTGGCGCGGTCTCGGCGGCCTGGATTGCCGGCGAGACCTTAAGTCCATGGGAGCTGGCCGGCGGCCTCTGCATCGTTGCCGCCGGCCTGGCTGTCGTCTGGGGACGGATGCCGACGACCGGAAACACCCGCGCCTAAGCTCAGGTGAACATGGCGCTGGTGACGTTGGCGAACTAACCGACGGTGAATTGTACACCGACGGCTCGCGTGTGGCCTTCTGCGTTCGTCGGGCTCAGGCTGCCCGCGCCGGAGACGTTGGGGATTGTGCCATCTGACAGCTCTTACTCGCCTGCCACGGAGATGCTGTGGGTCCGGCGTGATGATGTAGTAGCAGGTATCGAAATGGCAGGGAGCTGCGTCTCTAAGCCGAGCGGTCGTTACCGGACCAATGCGCATACAACCGCTTGAATTTGCTGTCTTTAGTTTCCCCACCACTGGCTTTCCTCCCCGTTTCACGCAAGGACCCGCATGCCCAGTCTGAACCGCATCATCCTGATCAACACCCATCTCCAGGGCGTCGTGGAGCTCATCGTCGATGCCCACACCAACATTTGCGGCACCAATGCCTCGGGCAAGACGACCCTGCAGCGCCTGATCCCCGTGTTCTATGGTGAATATCCCAGCCGGGTCGTACCATCGACCCGCGACAGTTTCGAGCGCTGGTATCTGCCCACCGAGCAGAGCTTCATCTGCTACGAATACCAGCGCATGGATGGACAGGTCTGTCAGGCCGTGCTGGCTGCCGCCGCGGACGGCAAGGGCGTCGCCTACCGACTGGTGCAGAAGGCCTTCGACCTGGCGGACTATACCCGCAGCCGTCACGGCGACACCCTGAGCTGCCTCGGCATGGCCGAGCTGGGTCGACGATTGAAGCAAGCGGATGTGAACACGACCCGATTACTCAATACGCGCGAATACCGCGCGATCCTGCAAAACGATCGCGTTCAGCTCGCCGCCGGCGCCAACAGCGGCGAGTTGCGCGCCTTCGCCCGGCAGTTTTCTCTTTGCGAGCCCGGACAGGCGCTGCGTCATATCGAGAAATTGGCCCAGGCGGTGCACTCGCGCGAGGGCAAGATGGAGACCGTGCGCTCCATGATCGCCGCCATCTTGGAAGAGGACGGCGTCAGCCCGCCCACGTCGCGCCTCAAGCCTCAGTCGGCGGATGCCTGGATGCGCGAAAGCCGGCTGATCCAGGGATTCGACGCCATGCGTCCGGAATTCGCGCAACTGGAGCGCGAATACCAGGACCTGCTGGCCTGCGAGCGGCGTCTGAGCGGCCTGCAGCTGGGCTACCGCATTGATGAGCCGCGCCAGCAACGCCTGATTGAAGAAACCGAAGCGGCCATCGCGCAGATGGACTCAGGCCTGGCGCGGCTGGAGGAGCGCTGGAAGCAGCAGCGTGATGATCTCAACCAGGAGCGATCGGCCAGCAAAGGGGAAATCACCCGCGACGCAGGTGAGCTGGAGCAAATCGAGCAGCAGTACCAGGGCTTCCTGGAGGCCGACATCGAGCAGGCCAGGGCCGATCTCGAGCGGGTCGGCAGCTGGCGCGAGGACCTGGAGAACCTGGGGGGACGTTCGCGTTTACTCACCGCTGAGCACCAGGATGTGGAACGCGATTACCTGGAACGACGCCAGCGAATCCAGGATCAACGCGAGCGACGCCGTGAGGAACTACGCGAGCAGCAGGACGCCTTGCAGGAACAACGAGCGGACCAGCAAGAACAGCAAAACGACGCACTCGCCGCGTTGCAACAACGCCAGCAGGCGGAAATGGAATCCGGACAGGCGGAGTTTAACGCGCGGGAGGTTCAGTTTGGCCTCGATCGCCAACGCCTGCAGACCGAGATCGACAGCGCCGGCTACACCGCGGACGAGCGCCAATCCCTCGCCATCTTCGATCGGCGTCGTGAGCAGGCGGAAGTGGATGCCGAGGCCGCCGAGACCGAGGTCCGCGGACTAGAGGCTCGGGAGCAGCAGCAGCGCCGACAGCGCGATGAAGCCGACGCCGCCCTGCGAACCGCGAGGCGCCAGGTCGAGCAGCGCCAGCGCGAGCTGGACGCCGTGCAGCATCTGCTCTATCCCGGCCAGCACAGCCTGCTGGAGTTTCTGCGTCGCGAGCAGCCCGATTGGGAGGCACGCCTGGGCAAGCTGATCGACCCAGCGCTGCTGCAACGCGCCGACCTCAAGCCTGCGCTGACCGAGCCGGCGCAGGACGCGGCGTTTGGCCTGCAATTGGACCTGGCAGCCATCGACACCCCGGAGCACGCGGCCTCCGAGCAGGCCCTGCGCCAACGCCTGCAACTGGCCGAGGATGCCCAGAAGGATGCCGACAATCGGCAACAGGCCGCCGAGCGCCAGCTTGGCGATCACAACGGGGCATTGGACGCGCTGCAGCGCGAGCTAACTGTCGCACGCACCGAGCGAGAAAATCGACGCAACGACCTGCGCCGACTCCGCGAGGAGCAGTCCGCCGAGCAGGGCCGGATCAATGACGCCTTGGCCGAGCGCAAGCTCAAGGCGCGTAAGACCCTCTCAGCCCTGATGACGCGGATACAGCAATTGGCGAGCGAGCGCGAGCAGTGGCGCGAGGACATCCAGTCCAGGCACAATGACGCCTCGCTGGAGCTCAAGGCCCATTGGCAGCAGGTGATCGGACGCATCGACAGCGAGATCCAACGCCTGCGCAATGCCATCGACGAACGCAAGCAACAGGCCCAGGCCGAGCTCAATGCCTGCGAACAATGGTACCAGGGAGAATTGAAGTCCCGTGGTGTTGACGAGCAGGCCATCGTCACCTTGCGTCAGCAGATCCGGGAGCTGGAGGTGCGCATCGAGCGCACCGAGCGGCGCCGCCCCGAGGTGCTGCGCTTTGAGGACTGGTACCAGCACAGCTGGCTAAAGCGCAAACCGGCGCTCCAACAGTCGCTCGAAGACAGCCGTCGGCGCGCCGCCGCGCTGGACCAAGAGCTCAAAGCGGCCACCAGCGCCTTCAAGACCGAACGCGGACGACTCGAAGCAGACCGTTCCCAGACCAAGCTGCGCCAGAACGAGGCGCAAGAGCACCTGACCCGGATACGGACCCTGCTGCGCCGCCTAGGCGAGCTGAGGCTATCCCGTGACGAGTCCCCGCCCGAGGGTGCACTGGACGAACGCCTGCGCCTGGGCGAGGAGCAGCTCTACGCCCGCGGACAGATGCTCGACGCGGTCAAGGCCCATGTGGAGCATTTCGACACACTGATCGCCGGCAACGCCGGCTCCAGCCTGGCGGAATTCTGGGAGCGCAGCCGCGCCGACTGCACGCTGGTCGGCGAGCGTGAGATCCCTGCGCTCGACCATCGCAAGCTGGTGCCGCACCTGGAGCAGTTGCTCAAGGTCCTGTTGCCGCAAAGCCTGACCGCGCTGCGCGAGCAGGGCCGACTGTTCGGAAAAGACCTCAACGACTACTACGACGTACTGGCCGATATCGACCGGCGCATCGCCGCCCAAAGCGCGCGCATCACCCGCGAGGTTGCGGAAGACCTGTCCCTTGATGGCGTCTCGGACTCGGCGGTGCGCATCCGCTCACGCATCACCGAGCTGGAGTTCTGGCCGGATCTGAAGGCATTCATCCAGGCCTTCCGCGAATGGCGCGACGACGGTTTCAGCGGTCTCCCCGGCGAAGACTATGTCAGCAGCATGCGCCGGGCGCTGGAGATCATCGGCCGCTCGGCGCAGAGCGGCGGCGTCGCCGGGCTGCTGGAGATCGAGCTGCGGCTGCGCGAGGGACAGAGCCACCTGGTGATCCGCACCGACCGCCAGCTCAACGAATCGTCCAGCCACGGCATGGCCTATCTGATCCTGTGCAAGTTCCTGCTCGCCTTTACCCGGCTGCTGCGCGGGCGCGCAGCGGTGACCATCCACTGGCCCATTGATGAACTGGGCACCCTGCATCATCACAACGTGAAGAAGATCTTCGACGCCTGCGCCGCCAACGACATCCGCGTGCTCGGCGCCTTCCCCAACCCAGACTCGGAGATCCTCGGGCTCTTCGCCAACCGCTACATCGTCGACAAACAGACCCGCCAACTGCAGATCGTCAAGCCCCGCATCGACGCCATCGCCGCCAAACTGCGCCAACGCGAGGCGGGCGACCAGGGCAAGGGGTCCTCCAGCCCGCACCCTGCAAGGGACAGTCATCCAGAGGAGCGCCTTTAGATGCTATCGACCAAAGGCCATGTCATCGAGCGCCTGCTCCAGGGTGCCTTCATCTGTCGCACCACCGACGAGGACGGCTGGCGCTTCCTGACCGTCCCAGGCAATCGCGACGAGGTGGACGCCTACCTCGGTCAGCTCAACCGGCAGGTTGCAACGGTCGGCACCCGCGCCGACGGCGAGGTGTTGTTCTGCGGCTATCGCCAGTTCGACGACGACGA
>JBATTL010000349.1:0-2267 GCA_049670525.1 Thiohalocapsa sp.
CGGCATGGACGACCAGACCGCCACCGAAGCCGAGCGGGTAGGGGCCTGGTCCGCCACCTGGGGTGTTCGCCAATTCCAACAGATCGGAGGCCCTCCCGTCGGACCCTGGCGCGAACTCCGCCGCCTCGATCACCAGCACGACGGCGTTATCGAACTCTGCCGCGCCGCCGCCGACGCCGCCGACTGGGCCGCCTACATCCACGCCAACGGCGGCCCCTTCTGCCCACGCAAGGACCGCCCCGTCCACGTCGTCACCATCCAAGACTGCGACCCCGAAACAGGCGAAATCCCCGTCAACGGCTACGGCGAACTCGCCACCGGCACCATCATCGGCATCGGCGACGGAACCGACCTGGTCGTGACCCGCTGGCACACCTGGGAGATCACCCGCACCAACCTGCCGCCAACCTTCCCCTGCCAAGCCTCTTCGACGCCCTACGCGCCACAGGCAAGTCCAGACCAGAACGCGACCCAAAGCCAGGCACGGCCCATGGAATCCGCATGCGCGGAGCCACAGCCCATGCGGAGCAGATCACAGCGACCCATCGCCCAATCAAGTCGAAACCCTTCAACGCCCGAAGGCGCTTTCTTCCCTTGGAGTTCTGTCAATAACTGTACATCCCGCAGTCCCCCGACTCCCAAAAAAATCGCGACGCTGGCGCGTGCCAGCGTCATTGATGACCCAAACCCCGATCACATGAGGAATCGACCATGAGAGCAACCATCCAAGGCAAGTTCATCGGTGCCCGCACCTACGAGTTCCCGAGCGAGGAAACGGGAGAAGTGATCCTCGGCGGCTCCCTGTTTTTCAGCCAACCGATTGAGGAAGCCGAAGACAACACCTTCGGCGATGACTTCACCATCGCCAAGTTCAACGGCCCCCAGTTGGTCGAATCCTTGCGCCTGGCCAACCCGAAGGCCGGAGAAAACATCGAGGTCGTCTGCTCGCTCCGCGAGGGCGGAAAGAGCACACGCCTGCATTCGCTCAAGATGCTCGACCGCACGCCGACCAGCACGGCGTCTTCAACCACCGACGAAAAGAAACCCGAGGACAAGAAACCAGGCGTCTTCGGTCGCTAACCCCTTGGCGCAGCCAATCAAGGATTAACCCCAAGAGCTGCACAACATGAGGTCTTAATCATGAGCGCAATGGATTATCTACTCCGACAAGGCGCGAGGTCGTCAATCAGTTCCATGATTTGGCGATCGCCGCTCTGGCTCCGTGTCTTGGTGATCGCTCTTTTCCTCGCTGGTGGTACCGCGCAGTACCACGGCCTGGGGTTTTAAAACAATGAACCCGTGCATCGAATGGACACTCACCGCCACGACGCAAACGTGCACATGGTGGACGGGTTGTGAGCAAGGGGTCTCGGAACCATGCGAAGCTGCATTGAATACCGGGACCTTGCCGCCTCTATCGTCTGAATCGATCGAGGCGATTCTGGGATCAGTGGCAATCCTGCTGCTGATGATCTACGTAGCCAAAAGGCTCAGGATAATCTGATGAAAGAAATGACAGTCAAGAAACGCTTTGCACCTTCGCTGCGCTCCAAGGTCGCGCTGGCCTTCACCGGCGCAACCGCAACCGTCATGACGCATCCTGTCTATGCGCAGGCGGAACAATGGGCCACGGACGCCGCCACCTACGCGACCGGTCCCGGCAAAGACTCCGCCATGGTGGTCATTGCCGGCCTGGCCGCGCTGGTCATCCTGCTGATCGTCGCCAGAAAGCTCGGCTTCCGTTAATCAACCGGGCGCGGTCAGTTGGGTTGGCCGCGCCCAAAGAGGTTAAACAATGGAATTCATCAACGACGCACCACCGATTTTCCAATGGGCCTTCCTTTTCGGCGGTCTATTCATTCTCGCAAGGCTCACATCATGACCGTTTTTCGAACCCGACTGGTCGGCCTTCTGCTTGTCTTGTCCTTCTACTCCACGGCTGGTTTTTCTGCTTGCTATTACTACGGCAGCGATAGCGCAGCAAGCGCAGCCTGCGCCGCTGCCAAGGGATCGAGCTGTTACGGCTCTTACCTTCCTGAATGCGGGGGTCAGTCCGAGCCTGGCTGGTTTCGGCATTCCGGCGGAATCGAATATCTCTATCTCCCCAAAGGTGGTGGTTCATGCCCCGGCGGCTCTGAGCCTGATCCAGTGACGGCCGTCTGCAAGTGCTCTGATGGTTCAACCTACACAGGCACGGCCTGCCCAGCACCGCAAGAACCTCAGGTCTGTACCGATTTGCAAGGCACCTGGACAACCTGGAGCGGGAC
>JBATTL010000350.1:0-3020 GCA_049670525.1 Thiohalocapsa sp.
GCTCAGCGGAATAGACGTCGAGTCGCCAGCCGCGCGCCGCGACCAGGGCCAGCAAGGCCGGCTCATCGGCATTTGAGCTGTGACTCGCGATGCAGCGCACCGCGATCGCTCCGAGCGGTTGCAAGGCCGGGTCGATGGCACGCTCCAGGGTTGCCAACGACGCCCCGCGCTGACAACCGAGTCCGATGGCGACCTGTAGTAAAGAACCCATACGATGACGACGCCCATGTCCAAAACCAGACTCGACCCTGTTCGGTCCCCGCGCCACTGCCCGGCCCTGTTCCTGACCGCCTGCTCATCGGGCCAGGGCAAGACCACGCTGGTCGCCGCGCTGGCGCGCCATCACCGGCGGCTCGGCAGACGGGTGCGGGTCTTCAAGACCGGCCCGGACTTCCTCGACCCCATGATCCTGAAGCGGGCCAGTGGCGCCGAGGTCGGGCCGCTCGATCTCTGGATGGTCGGCGAGTCGGACTGCCGACGCAAGCTCCACGCGGCCGCCGGCGAGGCCGATCTGATCCTGATCGAAGGGGCGATGGGGCTGTTCGACGGTTCACCGTCCGGCGCCGACCTGGCCGAGACCTTCGCTGTCCCATTGGCGGCGCTGATCGATGCACGCGGCATGGGACAGACCTTCGGCGCACTCGCATTGGGACTCGCGCACTATCGCCCGGCCCTGCGCTTCGCGGGCGTGACCGCAAACCAGGTCGCAAGCGCACGGCACGCCGAGATGATCCAGGCCGGCATGCCGGACAGCCTGCCTTTCCTTGGCAGCTTCCCGCGTCTCACTGAAGCGGCCCTGCCGAGCCGGCATCTGGGTTTGGTCCAGGCAGAGGAAATCGCCGATCTTGAACAACGCATCGAGGCCGCGGCGGATCAGATCGCAAAGACCGCACTCGCCGAGTTGCCCGAAGCGATCACCTTCGCGCCGCCACCCGAGCAATCCACCCCGCCGCAAGTGTTGGCTGGAAAGCGCATCGCCGTCGCCCGCGATGCCGCTTTCTCCTTTATCTACGCGGACAATCTGCGCTTGCTGGAGGCCATGGGTGCCGAACTGCGCTTCTTCTCGCCGCTCGCCGACACCGCTGTCACCGCCGACGCCATCTACCTGCCCGGCGGCTACCCGGAGCTCCATCTCCAGGCCTTGGCCGCCAACGCCGGCATGCAGCGCGCACTGACAGACCATGTCGCCGCGCATCGGCCCCTCTACGCCGAATGCGGCGGGATGCTGTATCTGCTCGATCGCCTCACCGACAAATCCGGGGCCCGGGCCGAGATGGCCGGTCTGCTGCCTGGGCAAGGCCGGATACAGCCGGGCTTGGCCGGACTCGGCATGCAGTCCCTCGACATCGGTCGGGGCAGTCTACGCGGGCACAGCTTCCATCATTCGACCATGGAGACGCCGCTGGGTCCGATCGCGTTCGGTACCCGCCAGCACGATAATCGGCTTGGCGAACCCTTCTATCGCAGAGGATCCCTGCGGGCGAGCTATCTGCATCTGTATTTTCCCTCTGTCCCGGAGGCCGCGGCTGCTTTGTTTCTGGACGACCGAAGCGCCTGAACCCAGGGACCGACGCTGATCGACGACCGACACGATGCGGCCCAACAACATGACCGGCCAGAATCGAGCAGCTCGAGATGATTGAGCCTGACCGCATTTCCCGCGATACTCTGTACTCTTCCAGCATCGGCTAGCGTCGTTCGAACGCGCCGCGCATGTTATAGAGGAACACGGGACGAACATCGATTCCGGCAGTGGACCACGATGCTAGGCAGAATCGACGCTATTGGAGATAGGCAGATTCTGTCTAGCGCGATATACCGACATTCTGCCTAGTTAACTGTTGGGCATCACGAAACGCTGAGGCATCGGGATGAAAAGTTCACATGTCAGCGCGAAGGCATAGTAGATGGGGACGTCAATTGAACTCCGTGTTGGCGACGTATCCCTATCGTACTCCAAGAACTTCATGGGAGACGATTACGGATTCCTATTCCAGAAAGCGGACCTAATCCGCCGAAAGACGGATTCAATAGATTACAACTATTACGAAGAACATCCTGAAGAGCATGAAGAGCTTGCCATTGCTGAGGAACGTTTCACAAGGCTACTCTCTCGTGTCTTGCCTCGTCTTAATATGCTCGGTTCCAGTCTTGAAGTCGCACGAGCCGAGTATCAAGCCCTGGTTTCCGAAGCCGTCGAGTTAGCGAGCTATGATGAATCGGAAGACGCAAGAACCGAGTATCTCTCATTCGAAGAGTTCTGCGATTTGGCTTGCCGCTATCCGCTAAACGACCTGAAGAACGGTTACGTCGAATACGACACACCGGAGCGGTACACGCTTTCGCAGGGACGGTTCGCCGCTGACATCGATGTATTTGAGCGCATTCCGACAACCGACGATTCGAATTCTCATTCGTCCGAAACCAGCTTCCTTTCCGCGAGGGTTTGTATTCTAAGCGCGCAATCAATGCTACAGGTCTTTCGCCTCAGTGCGGCAAATGCTGAAGCCGAGGTGACATGGGAGTTTGGCCCAATCGTCCATGCTGGTTGGGTCCAACGAGAGGCGTTCCGACCAGGCGCAAGGAAACCGCAGAAAATTCTCATCGCCACTGAAGGAGCGTCCGACGCACGCATCATTCGGCGAGCGCTGGATATTTTACGGCCAGATGTCGCGGACTTTTTCAACTTCGTTGATATCGATGAACGCCATCATTTCTGGGGAACTGGCAATCTCGTGAAGTTTGCTGAAGGGCTTTTGCGAATTGACGTTCTGAACCAAGTTTTGTTCGTGTTGGACAACGACGCGGAGGGGGTCGAGGCTTTTCGCAAACTCGAAAATCTAGAACTGCCGGCCAACATGCGAGCGATGCTCCTGCCCGAGCTTGAAGAGTTCAGGACGTTCTCCACCCGTGGTCCGGAGGGCGTCAGCGTTTCTGACATCAATGGTCGGGCTGCGGCGATTGAGTGCTACCTCGAACTTCGTTTGGGTCGATATCCCGCCCCGCGGATCACATGGAGC
>JBATTL010000351.1:0-16557 GCA_049670525.1 Thiohalocapsa sp.
GAGATCATCGAGGCCACGGGTAACAATAACGTCGAGCTGCTTGTGGCCGATCTTTCGTCCCAGTCGGCTATCCGCCGCTTGGCCGCGGAAGTCCGCGCGCGAACCAATCTGTTGCACGACCTGGTCAACAACGCCGGTACAGCGTTTCGTGAGCGTCGCCTAACGGAAGATGGTGTGGAGCGTGCGTTGGCCGTGAATCACCTGGCACCGTTTCTGCTGACGCGGCTGCTGCTCGATCTCTTGCGCGTCGGCGCGCCCGCGCGAATCATCAATGTCGGCACACGCATCGACACGGCCATGGATTTCGATGATCTGAACTGGGTGCGGCGCCCCTATCGGATGATGTCCGCGTATGGCCAATCCAAGCTTGGCAATATCCATTTCACCCGGGAACTGGCGCGTCGGCTCGACGGCAGCGGTGTGACCGTCAACTGCGTCTTTCCCGGCGTGTTCCGGTCCAACCTTGGGGGTACTGATGGCGCCCAGGGAGTCTTGTGGAGGTCCATCGCACTGCTGCTGGGTTGGGCGCTAACACCACCGGAGAAGGCGGCGGAGCGCGTCATGTACCTGCTGATGTCACCCGATGTTGCCGCAATCAGCGGCGAGTACTTCGGCGATCGAAAACCGATTCCCGCGCCGGCGCAGACGATTGATCCGAAATCCAACGCGCGTCTTTGGCAGATCAGTTCCGAGTTGGTCGGGGTGTCGGGGTCTTAGACGATTGACAGAAATCGCCTCAAGCCGATGCCGTTTCATTGGCCATCCTGGTCAAAAATTGCGGTTGCACAGCTTTTGTCCACGTCGTCTAATGGAGTCTGGCGGGCTAAGATTATGATAAAGACCGACCCTTGGATTGCGGGGATCAAAGGGTCCGGTCTGTGGTCCGAAATAATAAGACAGAGCTTCGGCGGCGCAGTTGCGTGGCTCGATGCCAAATAGACCCGCACCTGGGTCCCATCAGGGGAGTGATGATGAAACACAACGAAGAGTTTACCGAATGGGTCGCGTCCATCGAGCGAGGGGACTGCGGGTTTACCTACGTGCGCTTCTTCAACGAGGCGCCCGGATGGGTTCGCAACGAGGCCATTAACCGCTTCGGCAAGGGTACGGTTTTTCTGCCGCCCCGACAGAACCGCCGGCCGCGACCGAGCATTGCGGCCTGAGCCGCGCTCCTTTAGCCGGTCTACGCCGCGAGCCGGCGTGCTGGCACCCTCAAGGGAACCCCGAATCCGTCAGCATTTTCATGGGTGATTGTCGGAGGCTTTCCTACCGGACGATGCAGGATTGACGTTCACCTTGGTGGAGGGCTGGCGGGACCAAAGCAACCGCTGTGACCGCCAGCCCGCCAACGAAATTGGGCGTCAAGACAACTCAAATGGTATGACAGTTGACAGAAACCGCCTCAACTCAAGCCTTCCGCCGCGATGCGGCCTGGGTCGACGCCGGCGGATTGCAGCGCCTGAGCCAGCGCGATGACGGGTTCGTGTGGCCCCGCGAGGTAGTAGCGCAAACCCGACAACGTTTCGAACTCGGAATTCAGCATCGTTAGGATGTCGTCGGCGGAGGCATTCGCCAATGGCGTGTACGCGAAGTTATCGAGTGTTTCCTTCAATGCGCGGCACCAGCGTTGGTGATAATGACCTTGTACGGTCTTCACTGACCAGTAGAGGTGAAAGGCCTCGATGGTGTCGATGGATATGGCATGTTCGATCAAGCTCTTGATCGGCGCGATGCCGTCACCGAATGCGACGAATACCGCCGGTTCCGCGGCCTCTTCATGGAGCACGAAGTTGCCGTAGGGCCCTCTCAGATTGACCATCTGCCTTGCGCTAGCGCGTTCGAACAGATCGCGGCTGAATGCGTCATCGCCAAGGCGCACCGAAAACTGAAGGTTGCGACCGTTGCAGGGACAGCTGGCGATGGGCAGCTCGGTCGATGCGCCCGTCTCGAGTTCGAGCCTTGCCCGTTGCCCGGCCATGAAGCGCAATGTCTGGGTGCGCGGGGTCTGCACATGCAGCAGCATCAGATCGTCGCCCTCGTGCTCCAGCCTGCGGATCTGGGCGCGGATCTCCTGCTCCGGCAGGTCGCCTGCAGAGTGGGCCTCGGCCGCTTCCAACACCACATCGGTGACCGCCGTATTGCAACAGGTAAGGACATAGCCCATCTGTTTCTCGCGCTCGCTGAGCACATAGTCGTGCTCGTTCAACTTCCAGACTTCGCCTGACAGGATGCGCGCCTTACAGGCGCCGCAGTTGCCGCTGGAGCAGCCGTAACTCATACGCAGGCCCGAGCGCACCGCCGCTTCGAGGATGGACTCGGTTCCGTCGACAAAGAATTCGTGGCCGCTGGGAATAATCTTTACGCTGGCTGACATGATCCGAAGAAAGGTGTCTTTGGCGAACAGGCGGGCATGGCTTTCCTCGGCGGGCTGGGTCGCGATTTCCGCGCGACGCCGGTCGAGCCAGCCGACCAGCCCGGTGTCGGTTTGACGGTCGTCGCCCGCCGCGGCCAGTCGAGCGCGCAGTTCGTCAAGAAGCGCGTCCTGGGCATCCACCATTGCGACCTTCTGCACCAGCGCCTCACTCAGCGATCTGAGGCGCGAAAGCAGCACCTCGGGGCTTGGCAACCTCGTGTCGCCATCATGCTTGCGCGGGACTGCATCGGCCTTGATCTGCTCGACTTGTTCGAGCATGCCGGTCTTTTCCAGGCTAACACGGGGGTAGACACGCAGCAGGTCCGATACCGCCACCTCGCCCTCGAAGGTGTGGATCTCGCCGCGGCGAATCCGACGCTGGAGGTCGGCGCGGGTGACGCCGGCCAAGCGCGCTGCGCGGGACAGTGAGAGCAGTTGAGTCATGGCTTGCCAGGTTCTGGTGACATCTTTGGTCGGATGTGGGCGCCGCCGCTTTGCGCTAGGTGCAGGCGATGCTTGTTTCGCTGCTCCGTGTCGTCACCGGGCTGTCAATGGCCTGCTTCCAGGACCGCTGTTTCGGGCGTTGCAGCGGCGGGCCCTGGCGGCATGGCCGGCAATGGACTGCATCGGCCTGTTCGAGACCGGTACGATTCGCGTGCTCCGGCTAGTCGGCCCCAACTCGTGGATTTAGGCGATTGCCGGAAAATCTCGTACCAGATGACGCAGGATTGAGGTTCGGCTTCAAGGAGCACCGGCAGGAACATAGTCGGCCTATGCGACTGCCGGTGCGACAATGAAGGCGGGCGTCAAGACAAGCCAGCTGGTATGAGATTTGACAGAAATCGCCTTAGCAATACTCAGGGATCGACAAGCTCAGCGCAACGGATGCAAAGCGTTGCCGCGGGATCGATCTCCAGACGGCCCGCCCCGATCTGTTCGTCGCATTGGACGCAATACCCGTATTCGTCTTGGTCGATGCGACCGAGTGCGGCAGCGATCCGTTGTAGTTCGACGGATCGCCGCCGGTGTGTCTCTGCGGCCATCGCTTGCTGCTGCATCGCATCCATCCGCGACAGCCGTCCTTGCCGAGTCTGGTCGAGCTCGACGGTATCCGACGCGCCCGCGGCCGCCGCCGCGTCGGCCAGCAGATTGTCGCGCCGGATATTCAGGAGCGCCTGGAAATGCGCGATGTTCATGTCAGCGTTTACCTGCTATCTCAAATAGACTCCGTCGGTGCCAATCTTGCCGGGCCCTTCGAGCGCCCAGATCCCCGCCGAGTTAGCCTTGACCCGAAAGCTGATGTTGCCGTCGCTGTGGATCTCGCCGCCGGTGACTGCATCGCGGTAAAGGCCTGCGCGGATGCCGCGGATTTCGATCTGTTGGTCTGATCCAATGGCGAGGCCGACGACGGCGTAGCTTCCCTGATCAGCACCGGATGCTGGTAGATCGCGGACAAAACTCATGCCGCTGCCCCATTCCGCGACCTCGGTCATTCGCGCCTTTTGAAGTGCCGGGATGGCGCGGCGGATCTGGTTTAGGCGCTGGATGTGCCGGTAAAGCGGATGTGACTGGGTTTCGGCGATACCCGCATCGGCGAGTTGGTCGCCGAAGTAGGCGCGGCCGGTGGACTCCAGCCTGTCCTTTTCTCCCTCCACGTCTTGGGGCGCACCTTTCATGAATTCGATCTCTTCTCCGTAATACAAACAGGGGATGCCGCGGGCGGTCCAGAGCAGGTTGTAGGTGGCCGCAGCCATCCATTGCTCGCCCTTGAAACGGTATTTGAAATCGTTGTCAGGGCCGACGTCGTGGTTCTGCAGAAAGGTGACAAGCTGAGTGACATCACCGTAGATCCAGTCCATGGACAGGATCTGTCCGGTACCGGCGAAGGTACCCTTGCTGACGGTATCGCGAAAGGTGGAAAAAAGACCGAAGTCGAGCTGCGGGAAACCCGAGTCGCCGCCGCTGTTGGGATCCTGTGGATCTTCGCCGAGCCTGGTGTACCACCAGGGTCGGATCTCACTTGGCCCATTGTCACCGCCGCCCAAATCGCCCCAGCCGTATCCCTTGACCAGGTTCTCGCCAAATACGAATAGCCCAGGCTTATGCGCCTTCCAGGCGTTGACGTACTCGAGCAAATTCCCGCGTTCGATATGCTTCACGGTATCGATGCGCAGTGCATCGACGCCCATGTCCAGATAGCGATTGATGGCCCCGATGATGTAATCCTTGACGTTTTGCCGTTCAGTGGCCAGGTCGATGCAATCCCCGGCCATGTGACGTTGCTGCAATGGGTGCGGGCTCTCCCAGTCGCCGCCGCAGATGAAACCGTCCTGATGGAACCACTCCGGGTCCAGATTGCTGGGGTCGATGCCGAAGAAACGGCCAGGGTTGTAGCCCGGCTTTGGCACCGTCTCGCCGGTCTTGGGGTCGATCAGTGGCTCGATGCCCGGCGGATCGCTGGTGTGACGCTGGCGGTACCAGTCTGGCGCGATGGGATTGTCAATGTCGTCGGCGTTTGGCCACGCGTAATTACCCAGGCTACCCTGGTAAGGGCCATGGTCGATCTGGCCCTGCTCAGATCCTTGAGGAACGTAATATTTGATCGGCAGGTGATCAATGTGAACCTTGCCGCGGATTCCGAACTGGCACGCATGGTTGACGACCACGTCCTGGATGATCTTGAACCCCTTCGCGTGGGCCGCGTCGATCAGATCCTGATAAGTGGCGTCCGGTGACTCCAGCCGCGGGTCGATCCGGGTCCAGTCATAGGCGTGATAGCCGTGGTAGTCCAAACCGGAGCGGTTCTCAATCGGTGGTGTGATCCAGATCGCGGTGAAGCCCAAATCCGAGATGTAGTCGAGTCGTTGGATCAGCCCCTTGAAATCGCCACGCCAATGGGGATCGATCGGGTTCCCTTGTTCGTCGAACTGGATTCTGTCGCGGCAGAAGAAGTTGTTGCTCGGGTCGCCGTCATTGAAGCGGGTCGTGAGCAGGAAGTAGATGGTCTCTTCGCGGAAGTCCGTCCTATCTGCCACGGGACGCGGAGGAGCGATCGGAGACGTCCTGGTGACGGCTGCGTTGGGTGCGGCAGAGGCAACGGTAGGCTGGCTTGCCGCGCCCGGTGAACCGCTTGCCGCCGAGCCCGTTTGATTTGGGAGACCATCCTGCCAGTGCGAATCCAGCGTAAACCAGCCGTCCAGTTCGCGGACGAGATCGGCACTCTGGCGCCCATCGGCGTCATTAAATACCAGGCGAACGCTCTGGGTGTTTTCGAACCGATAGCAATACCAGCCCGGCCGATCGGGCGCCGGCGACATCGGCAAGCCTGGCCAATCAGTGGAATGGTCCGCGGGTACGCGGTCCCAGAAGTGAATCATCACCGGTTGGGTCCAGTCGGCCGGGGGCCGAAAGTGGATCGTGATATCCGGCATGGCTGCGACTCCCATGGCTGCCAGATGCGTTTACCCTATTGTGCACTCGGCGGGGGCGAGCGCGGCGAATTCGTTGGGGGGATTCTATCTGACGCGCGCCAAGTTATGCGCTGGAATGCGCCGAAGCGAGCACGAAAAGTGGCTGGTGATATCGTTAAGGAATCATGAGGCACTGAAACGAATTGCGCAATCGGGCCGATTTACGCATGATGACCCCGGTGGCCGCGACAAACGCCAAGCCAAGTCAGCGGGTATGAAAGTTGACAGAAATCGCCTTAGGGCCCGGCTGCAAATAACCTGTGGAGATGGGGCAGCAATTTCGCTCGCTTTCGCGAAGCGGCGAGGGGCGCATAGCCGAGCTATGTAATCCTCGCCGCGACAAAGAAAGCGGGCGAGAGTGCCAGCAAGGTGTGCAGGTTATTTGCGGACGCTCCCTTAGCTCTTCCCGCGACGTGGAACTTGGCTAGCTCTGGCTGGCATGAACATCGACCGGGTGCTCGATAGGGCAGGCGTCATCGACAGTAGCGACTGAGAAAAGCCTCATACTCCGAGCGCCTCCGCCTCAGCTTGACGCCACGCTGCGGCTTGTAGCCCGCTCGCAGTTCGTTGTTGATGCGGTCGATCTGTTGCCGCTTGTTCCAACAGCGATCGGCATACCGATCGATCTCCTTGGACTGGGCGCTTTTTTTCCGGCGGCCGCCCGTGCTATCCGATTTCGGCGCCGAAAGGGCGGTTCCCGATGGCGGCGTCCATCCGGTGCGGGTGTCGTTGATTTCGATCTGTATCGAGTCCTGTGCCGAGCTGCAGCCCGATTGTCGAAACTCGATCGAGCCATCCTGCATGGTGCACCGGTAGATGCTGGTCTGCGCCGACAGGTTATCGTTGCCACCGGCACCGGCAATAAAGCAGAGCAGAGCGGTTATGCCAGCGATCCGCCGTCTAGCCGCGGGCGGCTCATCATGCTTTGGATTCGTTGCGAAATCTTGCATTTGCCTTGCCTCTCCCTTTTTCATCGCCTGGGTACTTCCGTCGATCTTGCCGTCGTCCACATCATGGAGATGACGAGGATTTTCCTCGGTGGTCATGATCAACCGTGTGATCGAAAATCAACTAATTGTGTATTGCTCGCTTGTGCTTGTAAACCGCCGTTAGCATGCGGCACCGTTCGTTTGGGCATCATGATCGGCTCGTCTCGACCTGCAGTCGTCGACGCGATGGAGCCCGTGTTGTTGGAGCTGTTCGATGCAGAGTATCTACGTTGCTGGTGCCGGGTCTGGGAGTGGCAAGTCCGTCGTCGTGTTGGGTTTGATGGAGCTGTTGTCGGCGATCAATCGCCGCGTCGGTTTTTATCGGCCCATCGTCAGTGGCACTGTTCAGGACGACAACCTGACGAGTCTGGTCCGCGCGCGCTACGACCTGCCGTTTCCCGCCGAGCAGCTCTATGGCTGCACGGCGCAGATGGCAAGCGAACTCGTCGCCACCGGCAACTACGATGACTTGCTAAAGTTGACCCTGAGCAAGTACAGGCGGCTAAACGAGAAATGCGACATCGTGCTCTGTGCCGGAACGGACTATGACGGTCTGGTCCCGTCGCTGGAGTTCGACTTCAATGCGGATCTGGCGAACAATTTCGGTTGCGCGATTGTTGCCGTGGTGAAGGGGTTCGGGCGGCGTCCGGAAGAGACACTGCATGCGGTGCAAATGGCCCATGAATATATGGTGGACCGCCGCGTCGATCTGCTCGCTACCGTGGTCAATGGTGTGAGTTCCGAACATGTTGATGTGGTAAGACATCGCGCCCGGGCCGTACTTCCGGATACTGAGAGCTTGTATGTATTGCCGGAGACCGGGTCGTTGGGTAAGCCCACGATCGGTGAGATTAGCAAAATGCTCGGTTGCGAATGCCTGTGCGGTGAGGGAGACGCGCTGAATCAGGTGGTAACGAACTACAAGGTGGCGGCGATGGAGGTGCCCGATTTCCTGAACTATGTCGAAGATGGTTGTCTGATCATCACCGCGGGCGATCGCAGTGACATCATTTTGGCGAGTTTGGCGGCGGATGTGTCGACGTCCTACCCGCGCGTTGCGGGACTGTTGCTCACCGGCGGCCTGCAGCCGGCGGAGAATGTGCAGCGTCTTTTGAAAGGTCTGCGCCGGACCAGAGTGTCGGTCTTGAGTGTCCATTCGGACACATTCAAGACGGCGCTGGCGGTCAACCGGGTCGAGTCGACCATCCTGCCGGGTGATGACAGAAAGATTGCCGCGGCGCTCGGTCTGTTCGAGCAGTCCGTCGAGCTCAAGGATCTCCAACGACGCATCGCGTTGAATCAGTCCGAACGCATGACGCCGCTGATGTTCGAATATGAGCTCATTACTCGCGCCAAGTCCGAGCGTAAACGGATCGTCCTGCCGGAGGGAGGCGATGAGCGCATCCTGCGTGCCGCCGAGATCCTGAACCTGCGCGGCGTCGCGGACCTATGCCTGCTCGGTGATCCGGACAAGATCAAGCGACGAACCGGTGAGCTCGGCCTGAATCTCGACGATATCGTGGTTATCGACCCCTCGACCTCGCTCAAGCGAAGCGAGTATGCGGCCATTTACTACGAGCTCCGCAAGCACAAGGGAATCTCGGAGCAGATGGCCCTGGACGCGCTACTGGATGTGAGCTATTTCGGCACACTGATGGTGCACACCGGTGACGCAGATGGCATGGTATCGGGCGCGGCGCATACCACCCAACACACGATCCGACCGTCCTTCGAGACCATCAAGACCAAACCCGGCACCAAGCTGGTCTCCAGCGTATTCTTCATGTGTCTCGCGGACAGGGTACTCGTGTACGGCGACTGCGCCGTCAACCCGAACCCCGACGCGGAGCAGTTGGCCGATATCACGATTACGTCGGCCGGCACCGCGGCGGCATTCGGTATCGAGCCGCGGGTGGCGATGCTGTCCTATTCAACCGGCGAATCCGGCAAAGGCGCGGATGTCGAGCGGGTTCGCGAGGCCGTACGGCTTGCACGGCAGCGCCGCCCTGACCTCAAGCTCGAGGGGCCGATTCAGTACGACGCGGCCATCGATGCCAGCGTCGCGCGCTCCAAGATGCCGGACAGCGAGGTCGCCGGCCAGGCCACCGTCTTCATCTTTCCGGACCTCAATACCGGCAACAACACCTACAAGGCGGTGCAGCGCAGTGCGGGTGCCGTCGCCATTGGTCCGGTGCTGCAGGGTCTGAACAAACCGGTGAATGATCTCAGTCGCGGTTGTACAGTGACGGATATCGTCAACACCGTGACCATTACCGCGATCCAGGCGCAACCCGAGGCTGGTGCCTCGGTGAAGTGTCTCCAGGAGTATCCTCGCGCATGAAAGTCCTCGTCCTGAATTCGGGCAGCTCGTCCATTAAATTTCAGTTGTTCCGCGACGACGACTGGACCGTCGTCGCGTCCGGTACGGTAACCCGTATTGGTGAGACCCAGGGACGAATTTCCCGCAGCTGGACCAACGCCGAGGGAGAAGGCGACTCCAGCGAAGTCAGGGCGCCGGTCCCCAGCCACCGTGAAGGCCTGGAGCGCGTGGTCGCGGGGCTCCGCGACAGCGGCTCATTGGCGAATCTGTCCGAGCTCAGGGCCGTCGGGCACCGAGTTGTGCATGGCGGCGAGGCCTTCCACGCTCCGACCCTGGTGGACGATGATGTGGTGCAGGCGATCCGGAAAATGATCCCATTGGCACCGCTGCACAATCCGCCCAATCTCGACGGTATTCTGGTCGCGCGGGCGCTATTCCCGGATGTGCCGCAAGTGGCTGTTTTTGATACCGCGTTTCATCAGACCATGCCGCGGACGGCCTATCGTTATGCGATCCCGGAGTATCTTTACCGTGAGCATGGTGTACGCCGGTACGGATTCCACGGGACCTCGCATCACTATGTGGCGAAGCGGGCGGCGGCCATGCTGGGCAAGGCGCTAGAGCGCTGCAATCTGATTACCCTGCACCTCGGCAATGGCGCCAGCGCGACGGCGATCCGCGATGGTGCGAGCATCGACACGTCCATGGGCATGACGCCGCTGGAAGGCCTCGTCATGGGCACTCGTTGCGGCGATTTGGACCCGGCAATCCATTTTTACCTATGTAAGCATCTGGGTTTCGATAACGAAACGCTCGATGATTTGCTCAATCGCCAAAGCGGCATACTCGGTCTGTGCGGTGTCAATGACATGCGCGAGGTACATCGTATGGAAGAGCAGGGCGACGAAAACGCCGAACTTGCGGTCGGCATCACCTGCCACCGGCTCAAGAAGTATATCGGTGCCTACTACGCCGAGCTTGGTCGTGTCGACGCCATTGTCTTTACCGGCGGAATCGGCGAGAACGACGCGGAGACGCGCGAGCGTGCCTGCGCGAACCTCGATAGTCTGGGCATCGAGTTGGATCAGGCTGCAAACGCCCGCCAACAGAGCGGCGAGCGCGACATTGCCGCACCGGACAGTGCGGTCAAAGTACTGGTGATTCCCAGCAACGAAGAGCTGGAGATCGCGAGGCAGGCCTGCGATGCCTTGGTATGATCCGACCGACCAAGAATCGCAGTCCCGTTCCAGGGGCCTGGCCCTGATTCGCGACCTTATTCGGGGCTCAGCGGGGGGGTATCGTCATCGCCCACAAGTTGTTGTCGTTGTGCGGTCGCACGCCTATTATCGTCACTCCCATTCCCGTTCGACACCGCCCAGGCGCCGCCTGCAACGGCGCCGGCTCCCAGAATGGCGGTTCCTGTGCTGACGCCACCGATGGATGTGCCGGCGGCAGCACCACCGCCACCGCCGAGCTGCGAAGTTGCACCGCGCTCCAGGGTTGCCGAGTCGACGCGCGCGGCGACCGTGTCACAGGTATCACCGGTTTGTAGCGACAGCATTTGGGCGCCCTTCACTCGATAGATACAGTCATCTGCCATCGCCAGCACAGCATTGCTGTCCTCAAGCACGATGATGCGATCCAGATCGTAAAGCTTCATCCCTCCGCGGGCATCGACGTAGTCGGCACCCCGACTTAGCATTGCGCTGCCCTCAATAGTCTTAATTGAACCGATAGGTTGGACATCGGCTTTGGTGTCAGCGGCCGCAACGCCGCAAATCAGGACGGCGGCAGCACCACAAGCTCCCGCTAATCGGATTGTCGCTCGAACTGTCATGATTTCCTACCTGCATTCGTGAGATTTAGGATAAGACTACAATTGCCACGTACAGTACAACAGTAATCAATGGGTGTGTCAAAATTGATATATGGGTTACCTCCTAATTATTAGAGCGACTCCAGAATCGTCCGGCTGTGTAGGTCGGTCTCAATCAATCGGGTTGTCCCTCACAACACCGATATCCGGCCGATTCTCATATCATCAAACCATAAATTGCCGTCGATCTTCAGTTCAAAAGACCGTGTTCCCGATGAGACCAATCGAAGCTCCTGAGACTCACAAGATGCTGGCACCTCGAAATCGAATTCAAAATCGGCCCACTCGCTGGAACCGAGGAACCGTTTGCTCTCGCCGAGACGGTGGCTCTCGGGCAGCAAGCAGTTTACCTGCCATTGCAGTCCTCCCTTGGTCAACAAGCTGTCCGCGCGGGCCTTTCCGGATAGGCGATAGATTCCAGAGTTGAGGAACAACGGTTGAGATAAGTGTCTGAAGCGATTCTCCAAGGCCCGGAAATCGAGTTTCAAGGAGCGCTCGGCCACGGCTCCATAGGTCGCCTGGGACCGGATATCCACTCGTTTATGCGTTGCTACCCGCCAGCCGAATCCCTCATTGCTGAGTTCCAATTCGAAGCCTCCATTGTAGATAAGACCCAGTTGCTGGCGTTCACTGGCGTCGAGTCCGTTAATCCAGACCAGATACGCCTCGCTGACCAAGCCATCTCGCTGGAGTCGGCCTACATATGCCGCGCGTTCGTCGTCGGTTAGCGGCGTCGCTTCGGCATCGCGGCGAACGTTGTAGAGGAATCGCACCGGTTCCAGCGTCACTGCCTTGTGTGCGGCATACTTGAAAAAACTTTCCCACCAGGGCGGAGGAAGCAACGCATATGGCCCCAGCAACCCTCGCGCGACGGGGTCCGCTGCGAGCTTCAACAATGTGGGGTGAAACCGTCGGCGCTCTGCAGGGGCCGCTTCCATGACCTTGGACAGGTGGCTGAGGGCACGCTGTGCATCGCCGCGATCGGCCCAGTAGGCCGCGACCTGTTCTTGGATTCTGGGATCAACCGGCGCGAGGCTTGCCGCAGTATCCATTAACTCGTTCGCTCGAGTCGTATCATCGGCCGCAGCGAACTGTGATGCCAGGATGATCAGCGGACGTGGATCGGTGGGGTTGGCGCGGTAAGCGCGCGCGAGTAGCGCTTGCGCCCGCTCGGGATCTTCGGACATTAGCCGAATTCCAAGAGCCAACTGCGCAAAAGGGTGCTCCGGCTGCCAGGTGAGAACCTGCTGCAAGGCGCTTTCGTCTCCCGCCTTCATTCGGTCGACGTAATAGGCGCCCAAGCCTGTTGCGACGATACGCCATGCAAGAAACCCTGCTACGCAAATAAGCGCGATACGCCACACATTAATCACGGTCGCTTGTCCCCAGTCTTCAATCCAATCGATAAAGCATTTTCGAGATGCGGTAGTCTCGTCCTACAGGCACTAACTCGATCTCAATCTCGCCTTTCGATCGACGCAAGCGACCTGATGCTCGATCCCTGGTGTTCACCGAGAACCGGCCCGAGCCTCTGAGCCCCATACTCGCGACAGGTTGCCAAGATAGACGCGTCATAACGAGCCGCTGATCGGTGACGTCTCCGAACAACCTGGCGTACTGAGACCGAATCAACGCCCGACCCGTGCCGTCGCTAGTGCGGGCGGACTTGGTGAAGAGTGCGGCGATGGCGTCGGCGTTGCCTTGGCGATAGGCGCGGACCAACCGAGATACTAGTCGCGTGCCGGCCATACGCGGTGCTTCCATCGCCGTGCTTGACGGCGTCGAACTTGACGCCGCCGATGCCTTGGACGGCCCCGTTTTCTCTTGCGATGAAGGGCTTGCGATTCTCGGAGCCGCCATAGGCAGTTCGGCAGGCAGCGCTGGAGTCTTCGGAAGGGCCGGTGTGGGAAGAGTCGGTATGCGTCGCTCGCGCGTTTCGTCTCCCCGCTCCAACGCAAATTTTCGCACAGGCTCCAAGTGCGGAGCTGTCTTGTTCAGCTCCAACGCCTCGGGGAGTGATGGACCCGTTGGCTCAGTCTGCATGGACCGCCTGGGGCTGATGGGCGGGCGGCTGATGGTCGGGGGGGTAATGGGCCAGGGCACAACGGATTGGTTCAGCGGGTCGAGCTTCTCGCCCGTACTCGCTGCCGGGCTCTTCTTCGCAGTGTCATCTCTACTGAATCGCGGGGCCGTTGTCGACGTCCGGCGGTCGAGGTCCGGAGCGTTCACCTCCGATTGTCCGATTGAGCCATCGCCGTGCACCTCGGTAGCGACTGTAGCGCGCCTTTCCGCCGAATTTGGCACAGCGGGAGTCCGGGCTTCCCCTGCGCCGGTCAGATAGCGCGGCATTGGGTTGCTTTCGCCGACAATGTCGTGCCCAGTGAGTCGTAGCACCGGCTGCGGACTGGGGCGCGTCAACAGATACCAGGTGCCGAGCAGAGCGATGCCCATGAACAAGGCGGCAAACCGCCATCTGAAGAACGCGTAACGCGAATATTTTGGTCTTTCCAGCTCGGGCGTGAAGGCGACTTGTGGACGGGATTGGAAAAAGGTGGACAGATCGGTGCATGACTCTTTCCAGGCGGCTTTCGGCAACCCTTGATCGTATCGAGTGCGCTTGGCGGGGTCGCGCAATACAGCATAAGCGGCATTGACCCTACTCGAACAGGCGAGCACCGCTCCATTCGCGTCTCTGATCCGATCCGGATGGAACATTCGGATGAGTAAGAGGTAATGATTGCGTATCGCTTCCGGTGTGGCGTCCCGAGATAGCCCCAGGTGACGGTAATAATCCCCCGCAGGATCGAGCAGGACATGGCGTGCAAAAAACTGAGAGGCTTGTTCCAATTCCTGCACATCCACCGAAAGCAGTTTGGCTGTCTGCTCGATGTGGGATGAAGACAGCGCCGCCCCGAATTCCGTCAGTAG
The DNA here is from genome assembly GCA_049670525.1 of Thiohalocapsa sp. GTDB lineage: Bacteria > Pseudomonadota > Gammaproteobacteria > Chromatiales > Chromatiaceae > Thiohalocapsa. The sequence goes on from JBATTL010000351.1 coordinate 13,997, forward strand.
CTCGGAAAAACCGCAGGGCAGGGGGCGCGAAATATCTGCGACATGGCTATGAGCAATAGGGTTTCGGTAGTAGTCGAGCGCCAGCTCGACGATTGCAGGGACCATCCGCTGCAACGCCTAGGCGTGTTCCTGGCGCGGCATCCTCGGCTCGTCGCCCGTTCCGCTATAGTTGTACAGGTAGTTGTAGCTGTATCCGTCACCGTATGCATAACCTGGGCCTCCCTGGCCAACCTTTGTGAGCACGGCGCCCAAAATGCGAATATTGGCCTGGTGTAGTCGTTTGATTGCCCCGTCAACGTATTTAGTGCGCGTTGTTCCCGGCTCGACGACAAAGACCGTTGCCTTGGCCAGGTTGGCCAATACCAAAGCATCCGCGAGGCCGATCACCGGTGGACCGTCGATGATCACGTGGTCAAAGCGTTCCGCGGAAAGGCTTAGCAGGTCTACCATCTTCGGTGTGGAGAGCAACTCGACCGGGTTCGGTGGCAATGGACCACTTGTGATCGCGAACAAACGCGTTATCTGAGTCGGCTGCGCGATGTCTGCCGGCTCCGAATCGCCGGCCAAATGATTGGTCAGCCCGGTCAGGTTTGGCAGTGAAAAGGCGCGATGTATCGACGGGTTACGGAGATCGGCGTCGATCAGCAAAACCTTGCCGCCGGCCTGTGCGAAAGTGATCGCGGTGCTAATGGCCGTTGTTGTCTTGCCCTCGCCGGGGGATGAGCTGGCGAAGTGCAGCACGCGCGGCACGCCGTCCGAGGTAGAGAACAAGAGTGACGTACGCAACGAGCGTGCGGCCTCAGCCAACGCACTCTTGGGGTCTTTGAACACCAGCAACGGCAGTTCGGCTGGGGCAAGACGCTGCGCTTCGGCAGATACGCGAGGGATCAGACTCAGCACCGGAGCACCAGTATGGCGCTCCGTTTCTTCCGCGGTCTTGATGCTGTCGTCGAGTGTTTCCAGCAAGAAGGCGAACCCGACCCCACCAAACAAACCCAGCGCCAAGGCGATTGCGAGGTTCATGGTCAGACTGGGCTTATAGGGTTGCAGCGGGATGGTCGCGGAATCGACGATCGAGACGTTGTTCTGGCCCACGCCGGCCGCGACGCCAACCTCTTTCATGCGTTGCAACAGACCATCATAGAGTTCGCGGTTGGTTTCCACCTCCCGTCTGAGTGTTTCGTAGTCAGTGCTGCGGTCCTGCAGCGCCAAGGCGTCCTCCTTGATCTCCGTGATACGCTGCCGCAGCTTGGCCTCTTCCCTCACCCTGGCCTCGAAACGAGCCTTGACCGATCCGGATATCGAAGCCGATTCGCGGGCGATTTCATCGTTCAGCTCCTCAATCTGGCGCTGCAATTGCTGCATCTTGGGATAGCCAGGCTTGTAGACCTCCAGATTGTCCTGATACTGCGCCTGCAACTCACCCCGCCGCTCTTTCAGTGACTGCACCAACGTACTGGCCAAAACGTCAGGTGCCCCACCGCCGCTGGCCTCGAGCAGTTCCTGGTACTCGGACTCCGCCTTGATCCGCTCCGCCTCCGTGCCGACGAGTTGCGAGTTCATCTCCCGCAATTTGTTAAGCATGATCTCCAGTCGGTCGTCCATGTTGACGATCTCGCGCTCGCGCGCGTACGCCACGAAACGCTTCTCGGAGTCTTCCAGCGTTGCACGCATCTGGTCGAGTTGTTCCTCTAGGAACTTCTTGGCGTAGGAAGATGCGTCGAACCGGCGTTCCAGATTCAGATTGACAAAGCCATTGGCGACCGAATTTGCGACCGCAGCGGCCTCCGTTGCACTGGGGCTGTCATAGTGAATCCGCACCAGCTTCGAGTTGCGCACTGGTTCGATCGTGAGATTCTCGCTGAATACTTCCTCCTCCTTTCTCCTCGTGGCCAGCTCTGGATCCACCGCGGGAGCTGATTCTCCAGACTCTTCGGCACCGGAGAAGCTGGCGATGAAGGAATTGATGGAAGCCTTGGTTTGGCTCAAAAAGGAGGCGTCGTCATTCTTCCCGAACGTCTTCAGGCCCAATTGATCGATCACGCGACGGCTTAGACTGCGGCTCTTGAGCAACTCATACTGGGTTGCGTAAAAGTCCTTCGACGCAACCATGCTTGCTTCATCGGGAACGACGCTGCCGTAATCGACGACCTGGTTCGCCTCACGATCGATCTGCATCAACAACGTACTTCGGTAGATCGGTGTTGCATTGAAGGTTGCGATGGCCGCCAATACAAGGGCCAGCGTGATGCTGAGCGCGATCGTGCGGCGGCGACGGACGAGAACGTGCCAAAGCTCTTTGAGGTCGATGACATCCTCATCGACCGGCGGGTCAGATGAGGGTCCCGCGGGTGGGCGCCACAGATTAGCAGGTTGTCGCGGGTCTGCAATTCGCAACGGGTGCGTCCCGTCACCGGGTGCTGGAATCTGGTTAGCGGCTGTCATGGACGTTTTGGCACACTCAAGAGCTAAGGCGATTTCTGTCAAATCTCATACCAGCTGACTTGTCTTGCCGCCCGCCTTCGTTGTCGCACCGGCAGTCGCATAGCCAGGCTATGCTC
>JBATTL010000352.1:0-3605 GCA_049670525.1 Thiohalocapsa sp.
GGGCATGCGCATCGGTGGCAAGTGCGGCGCGAACCGGTTGCTCAAGATTGCGCAGATCGTTCATCGCGTCGAAGATGCGAAACACACCGATTCCGTTGGCGGCTGCGCGCTCGACAAATTTGTCCACAACGTCATCGGCATAGTGCCGATAGCCGAGCAGATTCTGGCCGCGGAGCAACATCTGTTGCGGTGTCTTCGGCATTGCTGCCTTCATCTGGCGCAATCGTTCCCAGGGGTCTTCTCCCAAATAACGAATGCAGGCGTCGAAAGTCGCACCACCCCAGGTTTCCAGAGACCAGCAGCCGACCTGATCGAGCTTTGCCGCGATTGGCAGCATATCGTCGATGCGCATACGCGTTGCCAGAAGCGATTGATGGGCGTCGCGTAGGACGACGTCGGTGATACCCAGAGGTGTGTTCTGATTCATTGGCACGTCTCAGGAACGTTGCGTGGTGTGACGGTTACAGACATTGGATCGATCGAGCGGCGAAAATGGCGTCACGACCGATCTAGTGGTGGGCGCGGTAGCGCGCGATAGCCGCGGAAATCACCGCAACCAGGTCATCCGGTTGTTGCATCGCTGGCGAAGTCGGCGACAGCGCAGCCACCGGTTGCGTCTCGGCCGGCCGGATTCGCAGCGCAAACGAGGACATAATGCGCAGCACACCGACGAGGAGCATCAGGAAACTGAAAACGATCCCCATGCCTATGCCCATGAGACGCAGACTCTCGATCACCATCTGGGACTCGTTCATGCCACTCTGCTCCTTGATCCATCATGGTTCTTTTTCAAGCGATGCCGCGGCGCCGGTTGACTGTGGGTTGTTACCGCGGGTCATTCTGGGCGCCGCGGATACAACGGACGCCGAGCAAGCCGACGATAATCGCGAATTCTTCAGTGCTGCGCAGAATTGTCCAGAGCTTCCGCCCCTCAGCCACTGAACGGGTGTCGCAGGACAAGCGTCTGATTTCGGTCAGGCCCGGTGGAAACGACGTCGATTGGCACACCGCCCAATTCCTCAATCTTGGACAGATACTCCCGCGCTCTATCCGGCAGCGCGTCCAACGAGTCCGTGCCGACGGTCGATTCGTTCCAGCCGGGCATCTCGATGAAGCGTGGTTTGCAGCGCGCCAAGGCGTCAGCATCCACCGGAGGCGCGTCAATCTCCTGACCGTCGAGTTCGTAGGAAGTACAGATTCGTAACCGCTCCATGCCATCCAGCACATCCAGCTTCGTGATGCAGAGCCCGGAAATGCTATTAATGACGAAAGAGCGTCGCAGCGCCACCATGTCCAGCCATCCACAGCGCCGCTTGCGCCCGGTCGTCGCGCCGAATTCGTGGCCCCGCGCGCCGAGGCCGTCACCCTCGGCGTCGAATAACTCAGTGGGGAACGGACCGCTGCCGACACGCGTGGTGTAGGCCTTCACGATACCCAGGATATAGTCGAGATCACGCGGCCCGACACCACTTCCGCTCGCCGCGCCGCCCGCCGTCGTGGTGGACGACGTGACGTAGGGATAGGTGCCATGATCGATATCGAGCAGTGCGCCTTGAGCGCCCTCGAACAGGATGTTGCGCCCGCCCCGGCGCAGCTCATGCAAGAGGCCCGTGACGTCGGCCACCATGGGGGCAATCTGCTCCGCCTGACTTAGGGCTTCAGCCAACACGCTCGCGACATCGACCGGTTCGGTCTTGAAATAATGCTGCAGCGCGAAATTATGATACTCCATGACCTCGCGGAGCCGGTCTTCGAAGTGTGCGGCATCCAACAGTTCACCCAGCCGGATGCCCCGACGGGCGATCTTGTCTTCGTAGGCCGGTCCAATGCCCCTACCGGTCGTGCCAATTGCCCTGTTGCCCCGCGCCCTCTCCCGGGCCTGATCCAGCGCAATATGGTACGGCAGGATAACGGCACAGGCGGGGCTGATTCGCAGCCGCTCGCGAACGGGGACCGCTCGGGCTTCCAGCGTTTCGAGCTCAGACAACAAGGCAGGCGGCGAAAGCACGACGCCATTGCCGATCATGCAGCGGACGCCGTCGTGCAGAATTCCCGAAGGAATCAGGTGCAAGATCGTCTGGGTGCCATCTATGACCAAGGTATGCCCAGCGTTGTGCCCACCTTGGAACCGGACGACGGCATCGGCCTGTTCGGTCAGTAGGTCGACAACCTTACCCTTGCCCTCGTCGCCCCACTGGGTGCCGATCACGACTACGTTCTTACCCATTCTTTCCTCGTTACTCCGCTGTGTATTGCGCTCCGCGCCAAGTGCCCGCTCGCCGAACGGCTCATGACTGACCGATGCCCGGGTTTGGGGCAGGCCGCAACCGCCAAGCGCCTTCAGAAAACTCCAGCACTTCGGAACAGCCGAGCGCCAAATGGTTTTCTTGACCGGGAAGCGACAGCACCACACGCCGACCGGCCGCCCGAAGGCGGTTCACCTCCACCTGCAACGCGGGGGAGGCATCCCAGGGCGCGAGCACCAGATCACGCGGCGGATCGGCGGGCGCTTGAGAATCCGCAAGAGCGATTAGCCCTTTTAGGTCGCTACTGAATCCCACCGCTGGCCGGGCGCGTCCGAACACGCGGCCAATGTCGTCGTAGCGTCCACCACGGGCAATCTCCAAGCCCCAGCCCGGGACGAAGGCCGCAAAGACAACCCCTGTCTTGTAGGCGTAGCCGCGCAATTCCGCCAAGTCGAAGTGTATCGGCAGGTCGGGCAGCCAGCGCCGGGTCTCCTCCGCAACACCGCGCAGGCGAGCGAGCGCGGTCTTGACGGACTCGTCGGCGGCAGCCAAGGCCAAGTCGGCTCGCTCCAGTGCGTCGACGCCGTTTAGCTCGGCCAGCACCAGCAGCATGTCGCCGACCTTGCGGTCCAAACCGAATTGGTTGATTAGGCCAGAGACCTCGGCAACCGCTTTACGCTGCAATGCATCAAAGAGGGCCATCTCGCCGGCATGATCCAAGCCCGCCTGACGGGCGAGTCCACGATAGATACCGACATGACCCAGATCAATATAGGCGGAATCGATGCCTGCGGCCTCAAGCGTCGCGACCATTAGACGCAATATCTCGACGTCGCTTTCTGCGCCATCGTGGCCATAGATTTCGGCACCGATCTGCATCGGGCTGCGTGTGCCGGCGAAGCCATCCGAGCGCGTTTGTAAGACCGTACCGAGATAGCAGAGCCTGGTTGGTTCGTCGCGGCGCAATTGGTGGGCATCGATGCGTGCGACCTGGGGCGTCATATCGGCACGCACGCCAAGCAAACGGCCGCTCAGCTGATCGGTGAGTTTGAAGGTCCGAAGATCGAGATCGTGGCCTGTGCCCGTCAGCAGACTCTCAAGGAAGTCGATGAACGGCGGGATGACCAGCTCATAGCCCCAACTCGCGTATAAATCGAGTAGCGCGCGCCGGAGCCGCTCCATTTCGGCCGCCGCCGGGGGCAGGACCTCTTCGATGCCAGCCGGCAGCAACCAGCGCTCGTCATTCATACGCGTCATTCAATTGAAGAGATACAGCAAGGCGACGCCGACGACCATGCTTGCAAGACCGGCGAGGCGGAGATTGCGGCTGTCCTGACGCGCCACTTCGAGCATCACGCG